>CANJPN010000473.1 GCA_947475855.1 Bradyrhizobiaceae bacterium | reverse complement strand
GCCCGACAAGAACGGCGCCCGCAAGGCGTTCTACGAGCCCGTACACGGCTCCGCGCCGGACATCGCCGGCCAGGGCAAGGCGAACCCGATCGCCACCATCGCCAGCTTCGGCATGGCGCTGCGCTACTCCTACGGCCTCGTGAAGGAAGCCGACATGGTCGACAAAGCGATCTCGAACGCGCTGGCGCAGGGCTTCCGCACCGGCGACATCATGCAGCCCAACATGCGCTCGGTCGGGACCACCGACATGGGCAAGGCCATCCTCGGCGAACTGGAGCGCTTGGCCGTCTGATTCGTAGGTCAGGTTAGCGATGCCGTCCGGCAGCGATCCGGCGCATCTTTGCGCCGCAGTCGCCGGACAATCGAAAAAGCTGCGTCGCGTAACCCGACGTCTTCCTTCAATGCTTACGCCTTCCCCCGCCTCAACACCGCCACCGCCTCCACGTGCGGGCTCCATACGAACTGATCGATCGGCACCACGCGCTCGATCTTGTAGCCCGCATCGACCAGTATCCGGCAGTCGCGCGCCAACGTCGCCGGATTGCACGACACCGCGCACACCACCGGAACCTTGGAGCGCGCGATCGTCTCGCACTGCGACGCCGCGCCCGCACGCGGCGGATCGAACACCACCGCGTCGATGTCCACGAGTTCCGTCCGCGACAGCGGCTCGCGCAGCAGATCGCGATGCTTGATTTCTATTGGTTTCACCCCCGGCGTCGCCTTCGCCGCTGCGGCAAGGATCTCCAGCGCCGGTTTGTCGCCATCGACCGCGATCACGCGCGCCTTCTTGGCGAGCCCGAACGTGAACGTCCCGAGCCCACAGAACAGATCCGCGATCCGCTTCGCCTTTTTCGTCGCTTCCGCCAGAATGCCTGCGATCGCCTCCTCCGCTTCCGCCGTCGCCTGGATGAACGCACCCGGCGGCAGCGTCACCACAGACCCGCCGATCGACAGCCGCGGCACCGCGCGCTGCATCACGATGCTGCCCTCGCACATCACCCGAATGATGCCGGCCGGCCCCGCGATATCGGAGATACGCGCCTGCGTAGAGGGCCCGATCTTCTCGGCGACATCGATCAGCATCACGTCGAGCCCCTCGGGCGTCGCCGTCACCGACAACCTGACCTTCGCTTCCTTGTCTTTGGCCGGCAGCACGACGTCGGCAATCGCTCGCAACGCCGGCAGCGCACCTTCGATCGCCGGCAGCATCACTGGGCACACAGATATCCCCACCAGCGCGTGCGAACCCTCTTCATGAAAGCCGAGAACGACCTCACTGCCGCGCCGCATGGCAGCGAACGTCGCCCGCCGCCTACGCCCCGCACCGACCACGACGACATCGGCCACGTCAGGCTGGAGACCGCGATGCGAGAACGCCGTCACCACGAGATCGCGCTTCCACTTGGCGTAGGCGTCGCCGGAGACGTGTTGAACCGCGCACCCACCGCACGTGCCGAAATGCGGGCATGCCGGCGTGGCGCGATCGGCGCTCGACTCGAGTAGCTCGAGCATACGGCCCCGGTCGCCACTGACCTCGGCAAGCACGAGCTCGCCCGGCAGCGTCCGTGGAACGAAGACGACACCCGCCGGCGTCTCCGCCACGCCATCCCCCTGCGCGCCCAGCCGCTTGATACGCAGTTCGATCCGCTCAGCCATCCCGGCACGCTCCTAGAAGCATCTCTACATTGCCTGATCCCCCCGCGATCGGCGAAGCGGTCACACCCACGACCCGCCAACCTTCCTGAGCGCAAACCCAGTCCCGCACGGTTTCGACGGCCCGCTCGCGCGCCGACGGATCGCGCACGATACCGCCCTTGCCGATCTCTTCACGACCGACTTCGAACTGCGGCTTGATCAGCGCGACCAGCCACGCCCCCGGCGCCGCGAGCGCCAGGGCAGCGCCAAGAACCTTGGTCAGCGAGATGAAACTCACGTCGGCGACGATCGCCGCCGGCTGCTCGGGAATGATTGAGCCATCGAGCAGACGGGCGTCCTGGCCTTCGAGCATCACCACACGTTGGTCCGCGGCAATCACCGGGTGAAGCTGCCCACGGCCGACATCGATCGCATAGACCTTAGTCGCACGTCGCTTGAGCAGCACGTCGCAGAACCCGCCGGTGGAGGCGCCGATATCGACGGCAACCACCCCCGCCGGATCGAACCCGAACGCCTCCAACGCTGCAGCAAGCTTCAATCCGCCCCGCGAAACGTAGGGCTGCGCGCCCTCCTGCACCTGGATATCGGCGCTTTCACCGACAAGCCGTCCTGCTTTGGCTATCGTCTCGCCATCGACGCTGACGCACCCGCGCTTGATCAAATCCCGGGCCTGTGAGCGTGTCGGCGCAAGCCCGCGCTCGACGAGGGCCTCGTCTAAACGCAACTTGCCCAGGCGCAGCTTTTCGCGCGTGCCGTTGTTCATCACCCCATGTAGCGCAGGCAGCTACCGATGTGCGACACCTATTCTGAACGAACTTAAGACCGCGAAGTACCGAGCAGAATATGAGCGAAACAAAGACCCCGGCAGCATCGCTCGGCGCACCGCGCGCGACGGGCAATCTGCGTTCTGAAACTCCGGTCGAATGGCTGATAAGCGATAGCCTCGTCGACTATGAAGAAGCCGTGCGCTTCATGGAGGCCCGCGTCGAAGCTATCGCCAATGGCACTGCGCGCGAACTGATATGGCTGCTGGAACATTCCCCGCTCTACACCGCTGGGACAAGCGCCGATTTCGCCGATCTGTTGGCGCCCGCCCGCTTCCCGGTCCACCGCACCGGCCGCGGCGGTCAATTCACCTATCATGGCCCAGGCCAACGAATTGTTTATGTGATGCTCGACCTCAACCGTCGTGGCAAGGACGTGCGCGCCTTCGTGGCAGCACTCGAAGGCTGGATCATCGACACGCTCGAGCGCTTCAACGTGAAAGGGGAAATCAGGGGAGATCGCGTCGGCGTCTGGGTGCGGCGGCCGCAGCACGCGCCAGGTGCCGAAGACAAAGGCGCCGAAGACAAGATTGCAGCACTCGGCATTCGCCTTAAGCGCTGGGTCAGCATGCACGGCCTGTCGATCAATGTGGAACCTGAGCTGGAGCACTTCTCCGGCATAGTGCCCTGCGGGATTTCCACCTACGGCGTGACGAGCCTCTCAAACCTAGGATTGATCGTGAGCATGGCCGAGCTGGACATGGCCTTGGCCGATACCTTCGAGGATCGCTTCGGCCCCATCGCGCGCTGACAAGCGCTGGTCCTGACTGAAGCACATTCCAAGCAACCACCTGGTACATCACAAAAAAAGACATCCGGCTTTCGCTCTCGCGATAGCCGGATGCTGATCTCAACTTCCATAACCTCTACTTCTTGATTGATGGCCCTACACCGTCGCCTGCCTTGCCGTCACCGGCTGGCGGGTCTGCTGGAGCATCAGGACCATCGTAGTAGAGGTTACCGTCCTCTATGAAGACGACCTCGTTTCCCTCGAGCTCGTACTCTTCCTCGTCGCTGTCATTCAGGCGGATGACACAACCCTTGGTGCATACATTCTCGATCTGCGCTTCCGGCTTCAGAACTTGATCCTGAGATCGGGAGCCTTCGACAATGGTGACTTTGTGGTCATGGTCGTCACGATTGATGACGGTCAACGCAAGAGCAACATTTGAACAAGTCAAAGCTGCACTGAGACAAACCGCGAGAAACCGAACGCGCATCACGGCCATCTTCTAAGGACCCTGTCAGATTACTTCTTCTTCTTCGCTGCAGCCTTCTTGGCAGGAGCCTTGGCCTTCTTCGCAGCAGGCTTAGCGGTCTTAGCTTTCATGGTCCACGTCCTTCTCTTGTCTTTGCTCCTTCATTGAGGAGCTGATGAGTCCCGACTCACAAGAATCGGAACGAATGTAATCTGGTAAGAAACAATTCCCACCGCAAACGGAAATTTCCGGTCTTCACTATCGAAGAGTTCGATAGATGGCTCAAAAATGCTGTTTTCAGTGGATAACTACGCGCCGATGATCGTGTGCCACACCGCTCACGAGCATCACGGACGCCGCTTCTCGCTGTCACGGATCACCGCTGAATGGACATAAATCTCGCTCGCACGTTCCTCATGGTTGCCGAGACGGGCAGCTTCATCGATGCCGCGCGCAGGCTCAACATCACTCAATCGACCGTCTCGGCACGCATCAAGGGTCTCGAGTCGGAACTCGGCCGCTCTCTTTTCGATAGATCGAAAGTCGGAGCGAGGCTGACTACAGAAGGCGAACAATTCCGTCGTCATGCCCTGGCCCTCGTCCGCGTTTGGCAACATGCGCAGATGGAGATCGGATTGACGGAACGCCATCGCGACCACCTCGCCGTCGGCGCGCCTTCTGGTCTCTGGGATGGTTTCCTGCTCCGCTGGGTGTCATGGCTGAGGAAATCGATACCCGACATCGCCGTATCCGCGACTTCCGGCCAGACGCCCGTACTGACGCAGCGCTTGCTCGAAGGCACGCTCGATCTCGCGGTGATGTATCGGCCGGTGCCGCCACCTGGACTGACGCTCGAGCACCTCTTCGACGAGGAACTGGTGCTGGTCACCAGCGCAAAAACCCCACCGCGTCGCATTTCCGCGGAATACACCGCGCTGAATTGGGGTCCCGAGTTCGAGTTCGACCACGCTGCCGCCTTCCCCGAACACCGCACCCCGGGCCTCAGGCTGGACATCGGTTCGAGCGGCCTCGACTACCTCGTCGCGCATGAAATGTCGGGCTATGCACCGCTCCGCCTGCTGAGGCCGCATCTCAGCCGTGGACGCATGAAGCTCGCCCGCCGCGCGCGCCGCTTCGTCTATCCCGTCTACATGGTCTATCCCGAGGACCGCGATGAGGAAGCGTTCCAGCCGATCCTCGAAGGATTGCGCCGCGACGCCAAGCGCGTCCACGAACTCGTCGCCGAGTAGTGGACACCCTCAAACGGTGTCGCGGACCTCGAAACCGCTGCCTTCCGCGCTCAGAGATGCGTTGGCAGCGGGGGTGTCGATTTTGTCCATCGTGTAAAACGCATCGACCCTGGCCACATATGGCTGCAGACCGTACGCCAGCGCCGTAGGGCGGGTTAGCGCTTCAGCGTGCAACCCGCCGGACCTGCGCGCAGATGACTGGCGGGTTGCCCCCGTCCCAGTGCGCCGGAGTTACCCGCCCTACGGTGCTGGCCGCAGATGGCCCCCG
>CANJPN010000472.1 GCA_947475855.1 Bradyrhizobiaceae bacterium | reverse complement strand
GCGCCATTCCGCCAGCAGCACCTCGAGCGCCAGCCCGACGTACACCGGCCCCTTCTGCTCGCGCTGCGCGATCTCGCCGGCGCGGATCACGTTCTCATAGAGCGTGTCGGAATGAACGACGGTGCCGGCGCGTTTCACCAGCGGCTGCACGTAGCGCTCCATCGCGCCCGTGCTGACGCCGCCGTACCATTGCGGCTCCATGCGAAACCCCGGTTCTTCTCCGAGCCCCACCGCCTCGCCCGACATCACGATCATCGGCGTTTCGGAATTGGTCGCGCTCAGGATCGCCATCGAGCCCTGCAGCAGTCCGACGCCCGCGTGGAGAAACACCGCCAGCATGCGGTTGGTGTAGGCGGAATAGCCGAGCGCCATGTCGACCGCGACGAGTTCGTGCCATGTATCGATGAGCTGCGGGCCTGCCAAGCCCTCGACCTTCTGGCGTGCGAGCGCTTCCCATACGGGGCTCATCTCGGAGCCCGGCGAAGACATGATGTAGTCGATCTTGAGCGCGCGCAGGGCTTCGAGGATCGCCTCACCACCGTCGATGTAGTTCCGTTGTTTACCGGACATCCGCGTCTCTTCCCCGCCTGATCATCGTTCTGATGAAATGTTGTTTCATTTGACAGCCCCGGAACTATGCGCCGACTATCACCCCCGTGTCACGAGCTGCAAAGCAGCCGTACAGCAAGGGTATGGGAGGCAGCGATGCGCTCGAGTTGGAGCATGCTCTGTACTGGAGGCCTCGCAAGCCTCGCCTCCCTCATCGGTGGAGGGCCAAGCGGGCCCGCGCTGGCCCAATCACCGGAGACTGGCTACCCCGCGCGTACGATCACATGGTTTGTTCCCTACCCGCCTGGTGGTCCACCGGATGTGATAGCCCGCGTATTCGCGCCGGCGATGAGCAAGACTCTGGGCCAGCCCATCGTCATCGAGAACCGACCGGGCGCAAGTACGGCGATCGCGACCGTTGCCGTCGTGCGCTCGGCCCCGGACGGTTATACGATCCTGTCGGCCGATATCGCGCAGTCGGTGGCGCCCCACATCCTGAAGTCGCCCGGCTTCGATCCCCTGAAGGACCTCAAGCCGATCGGCGTTACCACGCGGGCGATGCAGACGATGGCGGTGTCGCCGGCCTTTCCCGCCAAGACGGCGGGCGAACTCGTCAAGCACGCGAAGGAGAAGCCGGGCAGCATCAAGGTGGCTCACTCCGGGATCGGCGTGCCGCCGCATCTCACGGCCGTCGCCTTTATGGAAGCGACAGTCACCGATCTGTCGCTGGTGCTCTATCGCGGTATCGCACAGGGCATGAGTGACGTTGTCGGCGGCCACGTCGATATGCTTTTCACCGGCTCCGCGCTGACTGGAAATCTCCACAAGGACGGTAAGCTGCGCATTCTCGGCGTTACCGGCTCGAAGCGGTTGGCTTCGTTGCCCGACGTGCCGACGCTCGAAGAAGGGGGCGTCAAGCTCAAGGCGATGCAGGATGGCAACTGGTTTGGCCTCGCGGCGCCAGCGGGCACGCCTGACGCGGTAATCGCCAAAATCAATGCCGCGGTCGTCTCGGCAGGCAAGGACCCCGGAATCGTCGATCATCTGGCAAAGCTGGATATCAGCGTCGATACCACCCCGCCCGATGTCATGGCGGGAATGATGAAGGCCGAGCACGACTACTGGCGCGAGACGTTCAAGGCGTTCGGCGTGAAGCCAGCCGAATAAGGCGCGTTCGAGCCATGCCCCGCGTGGCTGCCGTCGCGGGTCTTGCCAGGGCAGGCCTTTGCGGGGATGCTGGGGCCCGAGGAAACCATCAAACAATGAATAGAGAAAGTGACACGGCATGACGGCCCCGAAGCGCAACTATATCGACGGTGGTGAAGCGGTTCTCGAAGCGCTGCGGAAGTTGAAAGTCGACTACATCATGTCGTCGCCCGGCTCGGAAATGAGCCCGATCTGGGAAGCGCTCTCCCGCCAGAAGGTATCGGGCACGCCCGGCCCTGGCTTCATCGACGTATGGCACGAGATGGTCGCCGTCGACATGGCGCTCGGCTACACCGCATACACCGGCCGCATGCAGGCGGTAATGCTGCACGCAGGCGTCGGCCTGATGCAAGGCTCGATGGGGATCATGAGCGCGTTCTCGTCGGAGACGCCGATGATCGTCATGTCCGGCGAGTCGATCGGCTTCGGCGAGCAGCCCAATTTCTACATGGAGCCGCAGTGGTACGGCGGCGTCAGCGTCGGAGGTCCCGATCGTTTCATCGCGCCGTGCGTGAAAAAAGCGAGCGTCGTCGCCCACGTCGACACCGTGTTCGAGCAGGTGATCCGCGCCGGCGAGTTGGCGCAGCGCGAGCAGAAGGGGCCGGTCTACCTCAGCGTTCCCATCGAGATGATGGTCGCTGAGTGGAAGAAGCCAGACACGATCCGCGACATTCCATCAGCACCACGCCTGCGTGCTCTCGACAGCGACATCGAGGTCGTCGCCGAGATGATCGCGAAAGCGAAAAATCCCGTGATCGTGGCGGAGACCGTCGGCCGCGATGCCGCGTCCTTCGAGGCGCTGACAGCGTTGGCCGAAACATGCGCGATCCCCGTGTTCGGCGCGCGCAGCTCGGTGACGTTCGGCAGCTTCCCCACGAGCAACAAGCTCTATCAGGGCTTCTATACGCACGAGCAGATCGCGGACGCCGATCTCATCCTGCTCGTCGGTGGCCGCGCGCCCTGGTATCCGCCGTCGCGCCGTCCGGGCTGCGGCAAGATCGTTTCGATCGGCGACAATCCGATCAAGCGGCAGTTCGCCTATCAGGTGCTGCTGGCCGACCACTACGTCGAAGGCGACACGGCCGAGGCGCTGACGCTGCTGGCCAAAGCCGCAAAGCCAGGAGCGAAGGAGAAGGCGGCCTTGACCGAGCGGCGCGCACGCTGGGCCAGGGTGCACGACGCGATGAAGGCCAAGCTCGCCGAGGAGGCGAAAAAGGCACGCGCCGAAACAGGGATCAGCGCGGTGGCGCTCGCCTCGATCGCTGCCGAGGTGCTTCCCGCCGACACCGTCTACATCGACGAGACGATCACCCACATGGCGGTGATGCGCCCGCACCTCAACCTCGACAAGGCGCAGAGCTTCTACCGGGTGATGGGTGGCGGTCTCGGGCAGGGCATCGGCGTGTCGATGGGCATCAAGCTCGCGGCGAAGGAGCGCCCGGTCGTGCTGTTCGTCGGCGACGGCTCTTTCCTCTACAACCCCATCGTGCAGGCGCTGGGCGCCGCGCAGCATTACGAGCTGCCCGTCCTCATCGTGGTTTGCAACAACTCGAAGTACGCAGCAATGCGGCGCGGGCACTTGAACTACTATCCCGGCGGCGCGTCCGAGCAGCACGATCTCCCCTACGGCTGGAAGATCAAGGGCCCCGAGTATCACGAGCTCGGCCAGCAGTTCGACGTCCACGGCGCCAAGGTCGACAGCCTCGAGGATCTGCCGGCCGCGATCCGCGATGCTCTCGCTGCAACGAAAGCCGGCAAGACCGCGATCCTGAACGTGATCTTGAAGGCTTGATTTCGATTGATCGCCTCAGTGTCACTGCTGGAACTCACCCCTCCAACACGTGTCGTCCCGGGGTTCTCGTCGTCATCCCAAAAGGGTCGTCATAGTCCGCCCCGGATCAGTGTCCGGGGTGAACTCCGGCGGACCGTCCACGACACCGTGTTCTCGCTCATGCCGGACCGACGTAACATCTGACCAAGGACAAATTGCCGTCCAACCTGTATGGTGTACTCTGCAACGCGTGAGGCTGGAGGAATGCGCAATTCCGAGGGATTGCCCGCCTCTATCCCACGCAGTTTCAGGGAGGAATCCATGTTGAAGTGGCAAAGTTCATTGTTGTGCGTGGCCGTAGTGGTCGCCTGCGGATCGGTATGCGGCGTCGCCTCGGCGGCCGACACTACTGATATTTCCCGCTCCGATTCGGCCCGCTTGGTCCTGGCGCAAGCTCCGGCACAACCGCCGATGGTGCGCCCGCCGACGGCCGCGAAAACAGCGCCACCGGCAAAGAACTGCCGTCGTGAACCGATCTGGGGCTTCCGCAGGTCCGTGTTCTGCAAACCCACCGGCATGTGCAGCGATCGCGAGATCAAAGGCTATCGGACGGTGTGCACCTGACATCTCATGCCGGGCACTTGGTGGCCCGGTGTAATCCGAGCGTCCGTCGCAGCGCCGACGCGATGGGCCAAATCCAGACCAAGTGCGCAGACGTTCGTCCGACCTCTATTTGCCCCCAAGCCACTTTCGCCATTGATGCAATGACCAACAATTGGCGCGCGGCAGCCCTCATTTGAAGGCATGATGGACTTCTAAAGCGACGATGTGATCGCGCGACGCGAGGAACTGTTCAACGACCTTACAAAGCTTGTGCGTTTTGACACGAGCCCATGCGCCGATATCCGAGGCAGACAAACCAGGGAACCCAGTCTCTCATGCGAATTGCAGCGGTCGACCTCGTCTCAAACACCTGCTTCCCGGCCTTGGCCGCCGACGTCCTCGGGCTCTTTCGCGTCGAAGGCGTGGAAGCGCGCATCGAACTCGTCGCCGCACTCGGCGCGACGCATGCCCTGGGCAAAGGTGCTGCCGATGCGATCATCGCCGGGTCGGTCCACGACGTACTGACGGCATTTCCGGAATGGAAGGGCGTCAAGGTGTGCGTAGCCCTGTCTCGTGGCACGCCATGGCTGCTGACGGTGCGTACCGATCTCAAGGCCGAGCGAGGCGATCTCGGCGCGCTGCGCGGCCTGAAGTTGACGGCGGCTGCAGGTCCGGACCTCGTTTTCAAAACGCTCCTGCGCCAGGGTGGTCTCGATCCCGAGCGGGACGTCGAGATCATTGCGCTGCCGGGCGCGCACGAACGCAACGTGTCGTTCGGCGTGTTCGCCGCAGAGGCGCTGGCGGCAGGAAAAATCGATGGCTTCTGGGCCAACGCGATGGGAGCGGAGACGGCGGTCTCGCGCGGGGTCGGCAAGGTGCACGTCGACGTGCGGCGTGGTGACGACCCGGGCGACGTGCGCTTCTGCACATTCGCGGGCCTCGTCGTCCGGGAAGATTTCATCGCGAAGGAGCCGGCGGCGGTGGACGCGACCGTCCGCGCCATCGTGAAAGCCCAAGCTGCGTTGCGCGCGGATCCGAGCAAGGCCCGCACGGTGGGTGCGGACAAGTTCCCGCCAGACGCAG
>CANJPN010000471.1 GCA_947475855.1 Bradyrhizobiaceae bacterium | reverse complement strand
GGCATTTCCATCAGCTGGATCTGGTTCGTCGTCTGGCTGGTCGCCGGCCTTGTCGCCCTCGTCGCGGCCACGGTGTGGGGAACGAAGCTCGGGGTGCAGTTCTCGATCGTTTTCCTCGCTCTCAAAGCGCTGCCAGTCCTGATCATCGGCGGTTTTACTTCGGTGCCCGGCGCAATCATCGGCGGCCTCCTGATCGGCGCAGGCGAAAAGCTCGCAGAGATCTATCTCGGCCCCTCCCTCGGTGGCGGCATCGAATACTGGTTCGCCTACGTCCTGGCGCTGGCCGTGCTTCTCGTGCGCCCACAGGGGCTGTTCGGCGAAAAACTTATCGAGCGGATATGAGCCAGCAGGCATCAGGAACTCAGGCAGCAGGATCAAAGCGCATGCCAACCGAACAATTCGATTGCAGAACAGCTTGGCTCGAACGTGTCCATCTCGAGCTGCTGCCTGCTGCCTGCTGCCCGCTGCCTTCACGCGGAGCGTGACATGCTCTACCGAGAAGCCGGACAGTTCAAGACGACCTACTCGGCCGACATGGCTGTACTGCCGATCCGCCAGGACCGGATCGCACTGTATGCACTGATTGCTTTCGCCTTCATCGGCGTGCCCCTGCTCGCCACCCTCAAGATCGGCGTGTTCGGCTCCGACTACGTTTTCAAGGCCCTTCTGATTCCGTTCCTGATCCTGTCGCTTGCCGCGATCGGTCTCAACATCCTCACCGGCTACTGCGGCCAGATCTCGCTCGGCGCGGGTGCGTTCATGGCGATCGGCGCCTACGCTGCCTATAACTTCTCGTTACGCATCCCCGGCATGCCGATGGTCGTCTCGATCATTCTGGGCGGCGGCATGGCAGCCCTTGTCGGCATTCTGTTCGGACTGCCGAGCCTTCGCATCAAAGGCCTCTATCTCGCCGTCGCCACGCTCGCTGCGCAGTTCTTCTTCGACTGGCTGTTTCTGCGCGTGAAATGGTTCACGAACTACACCCCGTCGGGCTCCATCAACGCGCCGCAACTCGAAGTATTGGGCTACACCATCGCCACACCGCTCGAGCGCTATCTGCTCGCGCTGACGTTTGTCACGGTGTTCGCAATGCTGGCGAAGAACCTCGTGCGCGGCAACATCGGTCGGCAATGGATGGCGATCCGCGACATGGATATCGCCGCGGAACTCATGGGCATTCGCCCGCTCTACGCCAAGCTGTCGGCGTTCGCGATTTCATCGTTCTTCGTCGGCATGGCCGGCGCGCTGTGGGCCTTTGTCCACCTGGGTAGCTGGGAACCTTTGGCGTTCTCGATCGACCGCTCCTACCAGTTGCTGTTCATGATCATCGTCGGCGGCCTCGGCTCCATCCTCGGTTGCTTCCTGGGTGCAGCCTTCATCCTCTTGCTGCCGATCTTCCTCGACCAGTCACTGCCGATCCTAGCAGGCTTCCTCAAATGGCTGCCCTTCGGCGCCGGCTGGAACAAGATCGTCGATCACATCCAGTCCGTCGAAACCGTCTCTCACATGACGTTCATCATCACGGGTTCACTGATCTGCTACCTGCTGATCGTCGAGCCGCACGGATTTGCCCGACTATGGGCCATCACCAAGGAGAAGCTGAGGCTCTGGCCATTCCCCTACTGAAACCTGAACGATCCCGAACCGTATTGAATGACGAGACGGCCCGCCGGCCGAAAACCCGGCAGCCCAACCCAGGAGGAGACGACATGAAACGCTTGAGCATCGGCATCGCCGCAGCCGCCGCCGCGATCGCCGGGGCAGCAATGCCCGCCGCCGCACAAAATGAACAGTTCTTCCCGCTTCTGGTCTATCGCACGGGCGCCTACGCCCCCAATGGCATCCCTTTCGCCAACGGCGTCGCGGACTACCTCACCATGCTCAATGAGCGTGACGGCGGCATCAACGGCATCAAGCTCACGATGGAGGAATGCGAGACCGGCTATGCTACCGACAAGGGCGTCGAGTGTTACGAGCGCCTGAAGGCAAAAGGCCCGACCGGCGCGAGCTATTTCAGCCCGCTGTCGACCGGCATCACCTTCGCGCTGACCGAGAAAGCCCCTGGTGACAAAATCCCGCTGTTGACACTCGGCTACGGCCGCTCCGAAAGTCGTGATGGCTCCGTCTTCGCCTGGAATTTCCCCGCCATAGGCACTTACTGGACCGCAGCGGACGTTGCCATCCAGCACGTTGCCAAGGAACTCGGCGGGTTCGACAAGTTGAAGGGCAAGAAGATCAGCCTCGTCTATCACGACAGCCCCTACGGCAAGGAGCCGATTGCCCTGCTCGAAGCACGCGCGAAAATGCACGACTTCCAATTCAAGGCGATCCCGGTCACCCATCCCGGCGTCGAGCAGAAATCGCAATGGCTTTCCATTCGTCAGGACCGTCCGGACTATGTGCTGTTGTGGGGCTGGGGCGTGATGAACTCGACCTCGATCAACGAGGCCGCAGCCGTCGCATTTCCTCGTGACAAGATTATCGGAGTGTGGTGGTCGGGCGCCGAGCCGGACGTCACGCCGGCTGGCGAAAAAGCCGCTGGATACAAAGCGCTTCTGTTGCAACATCCCGCAGGCAAGTTCGCGGTCCACGCCGACGTCGAGAAGCACGTCGTAGCCAAGGGCAAGACCCAGTCGAAGGCAGAGGAGGTCGGCCAGGTTCTCTATAATCGAGGCATGATAAACTCGATCCTCGGCACGGAGGCCATTCGCACGGCAATGAAGAAGTTCGGCAACAAGCCGATGACCGGGGAACAAGTGCGCTGGGGCTTTGAGAACCTCGAGCTGACCGCCGACCGCATCAAGGAACTCGGCATCGAAGGCATGCTGCTTCCGGTGAAGTTCTCGTGCGCGGACCATGAGGGCAACTCGCGTCAGGCCCGTGTTCATCAGTGGGACGGAAAAGCCTGGAAGGTCATTTCCGACTGGTACACCGCCGACGACAAGGTGCTGGCGCCGATGGTCAAGGACACCGCCGCCAAGTACGCCGCCGAAAAGAAGATCACCGCGCGCGACTGCTCGAAGGAGAACTGAGGCGAGTGGCGAATGGGGAGTGGCGAATGGCCATTCCTCATTCCCCCAATCGCCATTGGCCACTCGCCATTCGCCTTGCCGGAGCCCCCCAGTGACCACACCCGCCCCAATCCTCTCCGTCAACAATGTCGAGGTGATCTACGATCACGTCATCCTCGTGTTGAAGGGCGTATCGCTCACCGTGCCGACCGGAGGCATCGTCGCAATTCTCGGTGCAAATGGCGCGGGCAAATCGACGACACTGAAATCGATTTCCAACCTTCTGAAGACAGAGCGCGGCGAGGTAACCAAGGGCTCGATCGAATTCAAGGGCGAGCGCATCGACACACTGACGCCGAGCGATCTCGTCAAGCGCGGTTGCATCCAGGTGATGGAAGGCCGGCACTGCTTTGGCCACCTCACCATCGAGGAGAACCTGCTGACGGGCGCATTCACCCGGCGCGACGGCTCCGCCGCGATCAATGCAGATCTCGATCGCGTCTACACGTACTTCCCCCGTCTGAAGGAGCGTCGCACCAGCTTGGCCGGATATACCTCCGGCGGCGAGCAGCAGATGTGCGCGATCGGCCGCGCATTGATGAGCCGCCCCTCGATGATCCTGCTGGACGAGCCCTCGATGGGTCTCGCTCCGCAGATCGTGGCCCAGATCTTCGAGATCGTGAACGAGATCAATCAAAAGGACGGCGTCAGTTTCCTGCTGGCCGAACAGAACACCAACGTCGCGCTGAAATATGCCACTTACGGGTACATCCTCGAGACCGGCCGCATCGTGATGGATGGCACGGCTCAGGCATTGCGCGAGAACGAAGATGTGAAGGAATTCTACCTCGGCGCAGGCGGCGGTGAACGCACGAGCTTCCGCGATGTAAAAAGCTACAAGCGGCGTAAGCGCTGGCTCGCGTGACACCGGACGCGTTCAGTCCCATTACCGCCGCGCACTTGAAGTCGTGGTTGTGAATGGCTGCGCGCCCACGCGCTCGCGCGGCCCCAGCGCCATCCATTGCATCGGGTTTGCAAAAGACTGCCGCATCACGAACCGATAGCCGGTCTCGTGCCACAACCTGATCCGGTTGTCGGTATTGTCCAGAATGAGATCTCCGCGATCCGACCGAACCGTCAACACCGCGTGTCCCTCGTTGTTGCCATCGACAACGATCGTCAGCAACAGCGCGCCTGCGGGCCAACCCTGCCGCATCAGCAGATGCCGCTTCAGCAACGCGTAGTCTTCGCAGTCCCCCCGTCCGCTTGTCGGCAGCGACCAGAGTTCGCTGACACCGTGATTGGTCTGATCGGAGGTAGGCGAGATCAACCCGTTCACGCGCACGTTGATCCCGTCGAGCCGGGCCCAGTTCCGGTCATCCAGGACGACGCGGTTGTCGGAAATACTGCCCGCGGCGCAGTCTGAAGGCACACGCGAACAATAGTCGAGGAACGCATGTGGTGCCGGCAACGTGCCATGAACCACCATCGCTTTCGGCATCCCGGTTTCAGCAGCCGCCGCGCCATCGTTCACCGATCCGCACAGGAGGAGGAAGGACGCAAAAACCCCCAATGAGGCAGCCATCGAACCGAACGACAAACGCATGGACATTTCGCGAGCAGAACCCGCGCCCTCAGAAACGATCGAATAACTGTTCAACCGATACGCACCACAACTCTTCGGCGGCTATCCCTGCAGTTGAAGTCGCCCCACCCGTTCAACACGGTTCAGCCTACCACCGACGGCCCACGAATTGCTTCGGATTCCAGACCGGCGCCTGGCGCTACTGGCAAAACGAATTCCGCCGCCGGTACTTCATGTCGAGATGGAAGTGGTCTCGGTGCGCCTCGTTCGCTTCAGGCCCGAGCACCGTGCCGAACACCGTGCAGGCGCTCGAATGAACGCTGCGGAGAAATTCAGCTTCCGGGCCCTTCGCGATTGCAGTCGAAACCGGCGTTACCGCCCCCACTTTTGCCTTAGCCGCATTCGAAACGTCTAAGGATTGGGCCCCGAGCCCCATCCGTTCCTGCTGGCGAACGGGCGACGCCTTGCTGTCCGTCTTGGCCGCACCCGCCGTCTCGACCGGCGTAACCTGCGTGCCGCGCGCCGTCGGCCCCCATCCCCCGAGTACAGTGACCGTCCGCCCATCCGTCAGCTTGAAGCTGGACAGATCGAGCGCATTGGCAAGCGCGTGCTCGCTG
>CANJPN010000470.1 GCA_947475855.1 Bradyrhizobiaceae bacterium | reverse complement strand
TGGCGTTGGTCACCTCTGCCAGCGGCGCACTTGCACAGGACACTCCGTATACCATCGGTTTCCGCAGAGCTAGTTGTGTTGTCGCAAAAGTGTAGTGCAGGAAGAGCGATGAGAATTCGGTCGGCCAGCTATTGCGCGGTTGGCTGGCATCGTGGCAGACGCGCTAAGTCAGGGAGCCCGTCATTGAATTAGATCAATTCTAAAGCATTGATTTTGCGTTGACTTTTTAGAATTTTGCGCACTATTCGAGCACGTCCGTGCAGCGGTGCCGCGCGATTTCGCAGGGGATGGCCAATGACAAACGAATTGACGGTTCGGCGGAGCGCAGGTCTCGCGGCGTTCGTAGGTGCGATGATGATCTCCGGAGGGGTCGCAAGCACGGCGGCGATTGCCCAGGAGGTGAACCTTTACACGACGCGAGAGCCCGGTTTGATCAAGCCGCTGCTCGAAACCTTCACGGCGAAGACCAAGATCAAGGTGAACGCGGTGTTCGTGAAAGATGGCCTTGCAGAACGCGTGGCGGCAGAGGGCGCGCGGTCGCCGGCCGACGTTCTCATGACAGTCGATTTCGGCAATCTGGTTGAACTGGTCGACAAGGGCGTGACGCAATCGCTGGACTCGGCCGTGATGAAGGCAGCTATCCCCGAGCAACTTCGCGATCCGGCCGGGCACTGGTTCGCTTTGTCGATGCGGGCGCGGATCGTCTACGCATCGAAGGAGCGGGTAAAGCTCGAAACGATGACCTACGAGGACCTCGCGGACGCGAAATGGAAGGGCAAGATCTGCATCCGTTCAGGGCAGCATCCCTATAACACCGCGCTTGCCGCAAACATGATCGCACGCAGCGGCGAGGCGGTGACGGAAACCTGGCTCACGGGAGTGAAGGGTAATCTGGCGCGCAAGGCATCTGGCGGCGATCGCGAGGTGGCGCGCGACATTCTTGCCGGCATTTGCGACATCGGCGTCGGCAACTCCTATTACGTGGGCCTTATGCGCAGCGGCAAAGGCGGGCCGGAGCAGAAGAAGTGGGGCGATGCGATCAACACGATCATGCCGCGCTTCAAGGGCGGCGGTACGCACGTCAACGCTTCCGGTGCTGCAATTGCGAAGAACGCGCCCAACAAAGCCAGCGCAGTGGCGCTGCTCGAGTATCTGGTGACGGACGAGGCTCAGGCTGCCTATGCAAGCATCGACTTCGAGTATCCGGTGAAGGCCAATGCAAAGGTCGATGGCATCATTGCGGAGCTTGGTAAGCTCGAGCCGGATTCAACCCCGTTGCTCGATATTGCCCGCAATCGCCGCAAGGCAAGCTTACTTGCTGACAAGGTCGGGTTCGACAACTGATGCAACGACGCTTTCGACCTTAAGGCAGGTCGACAGCATTGTTGTGCGGCGCACAAGCGCCGGGACGTATTCGTTGCCTCGTCAACTGGGTCTGGCCAAGCTTTCCCTCATTCCGCCTGGCGGCGCGAAAGGTGACCTGCCGAAAGACGCCGTCAGCTTGGCCTGGCGGGGAGTTTTAGCGTCTTGTTCCGGGCGCTTCGTTACCAATAACGGCGATCGGCCGCAGGCGCGCCGCGGGATACCTTGTGCGATGAACCTCGGGAGCCCTAAAGGATAAGGGAGAGGCTCGGAGGAGAATCAGGCTCGCGACAATGACGTGGCTCCGTTCGATCGGCCAGCGCTACCTCGACGACAGCGCAGCTGGCGGTTGGCTCGTCGCGGCCGCCTTCGTGGCGTTGCTCGTGGCGGCTCCGATCCTGTCATTGATTGCGATCGCCGCGCGCGGCTCGGGCGATCTGTGGCCGCACCTCGTGGCTTACGTCTTTCCGAATACACTGCGCCAGACGGTGCTGCTGCTGGCCGGCGTCGGCGTGCTCGTGACGGCGCTCGGTACGGGGCTTGCGTGGCTGCTGACGGCCTACGATTTTCCCGGACGGCGGATCTTCGACTGGGCGCTGCTCCTGCCGCTGGCAATTCCGACGTACATCATGGCGTTCGCCTATCTCGATATTCTGCATCCCATCGGTCCCGTTCAATCTGGCCTGCGCGCGCTTTTCGGGCTCTCGTCGCCGCGCGACCTTTGGTTTCCCGACGTTCGTTCAATGGGGGGATGCATCCTGCTGTTCGGGTTCGTGCTTTATCCGTACGTATTCCTGTCGACGCGGGCGATGTTTCTGATGCAGGCGGCGAGCCTGATGGAAGTGTCTCGGACGCTGGGCGCAAGCCGCACCCGGGTATTTTTCTCGGTGGCGCTGCCGCTTGCGCGGCCGGCAATCGCGGTCGGTACTTCGCTGGCATTGATGGAGGCGCTGAACGATATCGGCGCGTCCGAGTTCCTCGGCGTGCAGACGCTGTCGGTTTCGATCTACGTGACGTGGATCAATCGATCGAACCTGCCGGGTGCGGCGCAGATCGCGATCCTGCTGCTCGCCATCGTCATCGGTTTGATCGCCATGGAGCGTTGGGCGCGTCGGCATCAGCGTTATGTCGGGGCGTCGCAGCGGGCACGACGGGCCGCGCCGCAGCAACTCCAGGGATGGCGCGCCGGTGTGGCGATCGCGATGGCCAGTTTCCCGATCCTATTCGGGTTCCTGATGCCGGCATCCTATCTGTTGGCCGAAGCGGTAAAGCGGGTTCGGTTTGCCGGGCTTTCGACGGATATTCTGCGCGAGATTGCAAATACGGTCGGCTTGGCTGCTGTTGCGACGGTGTGCGCGGTAGGGCTCGGGCTTGTGGTGACGTACGCGGGACGGCTCGCGCGTGGGCCGCTCGGGCAGACGATCGTGCCAGCGGCGAGCATCGGCTACGCGGTGCCGGGTACGGTTCTCGCGATCGGGCTGCTGACGCCGCTTGCAGCTCTGGACAATGCATTCTCGGCATTGGTGGAGACGGTGCTGGGTGTTTCGCCGGGGCTCGTTATCACGGGCTCTGGGCTGGCGCTGATCTACGCATATTCCGTCCGGTTTCTCGCGATCTCAGCGGGAGGGATAGAGGCGGGGTTCGGTAAGATCTCGCCGTCGCTCGACATGGCCGCGCGCACGCTCGGCACCTCGCCGACCGGTACGCTGTTTCGAGTTCACTTGCCGCTCATCCGGCCGGCGCTCGGGGCTGCTGCGCTGCTGGTGTTCGTCGATTGCATGAAAGAGCTGCCGGCGACGTTGCTACTGCGGCCGCTCAATTTCGAGACGCTGGCCACGCATCTTTACGGCGAGGCCGCTCGCGGTACGTACGAGGATGGTTCGATTGCAGCACTGTGTATCGTTCTGTTCGGTCTCGTGCCCGTGACGATGCTGGCGCGGCTCAGCCGGCGGCCATCGATGGCGGCCGAGCACGTTTCGGATCGGGCGGCGGGCGATGCGGTGGCAGATGCGATGATGGTGCCGGAACTCGTGGCCACTGCGCCAGCCGTCGAGGCAGCGTCCAACGAGGCGCGCGCATGAGCGGGAGGGAAGATCTGAAGCCGGCGGCACTCGTCATCGACGGCGTTCGCAAGATTTTTGCGGGTTTGGAAGTGCTGCGCGGCGTGACGCTTTCCGTCGCGACGGGGGAGATCGTCTGTCTGCTGGGGCAGTCGGGTTGCGGAAAGACGACGCTGCTGCGGATCGCGGCGGGGCTCGAGCGGCCGACGGAAGGCACAGTGGTTCTGGCTGGCTGGGAGGTCGCCGGTCCTGATCGGTTTCTGCCGCCGGAATCGCGCGGCGTCGGACTGATGTTCCAGGACTACGCGCTTTTTCCGCATCTCAAGATCATCGACAACGTGATGTTCGGGTTGAATACGCTGCCGGTGCTGCGGGCGCGCGCCATCGCAACGGCGGCGCTCGAACGGGTCGGGCTGTCGCATCACGCGAAGGATTATCCACACATGCTTTCGGGCGGTGAGCAGCAACGTGTTGCTCTCGCACGCGCGCTTGCGCCGGGGCCGCGCATTCTGCTGATGGATGAGCCGTTCTCGAACCTCGATCAGCGCATGCGCACATCGATACGGGAGGAGACCGTGGGCCTGCTGCGCGAGAAGCAGACCACGGCAGTCGTCGTCACGCACGATCCGGTCGAAGCGATGGGAATTGCTGATCGTATCGTGCTGATGAGCGCGGGACGGATCGTCGAGAGCGCGTCACCGGAAATCCTGTACAATCATCCCCGGACATTGTTCGCTGCGCGCTTCTTCAGTGATCTGAACGAGCTTGGCGGCGTTGCGCGGGAGGGGTTTGCGGAGTGCCGTCTCGGGCGGTTTGCAGCACCGGGAATTGCCAACGGGGATTGTGTCGTCGCCATACGTCCGCAGTCGATCGGGCTCGCCGGAGCCGATGGCGTGAGCGTGGAAGACCGGGATGTGGGCGTCGTGCGCAGCAGCCGTTTTCTCGGTGAGCGGCGGCAGGTGATGGTCGACTTGGAGGGGATAGAGCAGCCGCTCGAAGCAAGCCTGCCGGCGGGGGCACCGGCGTTCGAGGCGGGCGAGCGGGTCGTCATCGAGGTCGAGCGCGCGCGGGTTCTCGTCTTCCCGGCGGGCGGCTCTGGGTGAATGCCGCGCGAGAGCGATGGCGTTCTATCAGCCCTTTTTGTCGCGCTTCTGATCGCGCTTTTGGCGCCACGCGGTCTCGCCCTTTTCTGTGAGGCAGTATTCGACGATCGCGAGGCGGTCGCCGTCTGGTGCGAGTTGGCGCATCACGGTGCCGCCGACGTGTCGCGTCAGAACGCCATTCGAGTCGCGTTCTTCTGACTTGTAGTCGAGGGCGAAGATCTCGGTGGCGGAAACGGGGAGCTTTGTCATTTCAGCTAGAACAGGGGCCATCGGCAGATCGCCGGTCATCGGGACGATGATGACGCGGGCATCCAGCGGGATGCTGCGGTTGGCATCGCGCGTGTGGATCTCGTGGAGATACTCGCGTGCGGTCGGGCTGGTGCTGCAGGCGAGAGAGGCAGGATGAACCAGGGCCTGGATGGCGTCCGGTTTTCCGCTGCCAACGGCTGCGAGATAGGACGCAACGAATTGCTTATGGCGGTCACTTCTCGGGCGCATCGCTTCGTCGCTGAAATCCAGGCGAAGGTTGCCGAGAGTAATGGTCTGCGCGGCAGCAGGCGAGACCAGAGCGATCATGAAGATCAACGCGAATGGCTCTGTTCCGCCAGAATGTTGTGCGACCTTGCTGACCAGTGATTTGGCGGCAGGATGGACACGATGAAAGCGCAGGATTTCCGGGCACTTGTCGAGCGGTTGGGCGACCTCAGCGAGGTT
>CANJPN010000469.1 GCA_947475855.1 Bradyrhizobiaceae bacterium | reverse complement strand
TGGCGCCCCGCGGCGTTGCTCTCCGGTCGGCCTACGGCCTCCCTACGCGCAACGCCGCGGGGCCCCTTGCCTCCCCCGCCTCGTACACCACGTCCTGGGACGCGCCCTCTTGGCCCGGCTCGGTCGGCTCCCCAGACCGAGGTCGAAAAGCCGGCTGCCCCCGCAGCGCCGGCGCCTGCCGTGCGCATATCGCGTGAGACAAATCTCACGCCCGGTCGTGGCGGTCTTCTGAGGCTCGACATCGAACCTGCATCGGCGATTCCCAAAGGCGCCTTCGTCATGGTGCGCGGATTGCCGACCGACACCGTGATGTCGCGCGGGATACCGATGGGCCCCGATACCTGGTTGCTGACGCTTGATGAACTGCCAGGCCTTGAAGTCCGCCTCCCCGCCAAGACAGCCGGAGCGGTACGGCTCATTGCCACACTCATGACGTCAGATGGAAATCTGATCGCGGAAGAGCGCTATGAGATCCCCGTGGCAAATCCGGTGGCCAACCCCGTCGCCGCAAAACCGCAAACCGCGGTGGCAGCATTGCCTGCGCCCGCCACTCCAACGGCCCCCCCGGCCGCCGCTGCGGCCCCTGCGCAGATCGTGACCCGCGCCATCCAGCCCGCCGCGACGAAGCTTGCGCCTCCACCGGCCAATGCCCCGGCATCGACAGCTACCCCTGGCCAGGTGGCTTTGGCTCGTGGCCGCCGCATGCTCGACCTCGGCAATATCGCCGCCGCTCGCCCGATGCTGGAGCGCTCCGCGCTCGAGGGTTCCGGCGATGCAGCAGCGCTGCTCGCAGCTTCGTTCGATTCCGAATGGCTGAAGAAGGCCGGCGCGGTCGGTATCGCGGCCGACGCCACCAAGGCCAGCTATTGGTATGACGAAGCCCGCAAACTCGGCACCAACGACATCGAACGCATTACCGGCGCCTTGCTGCGGCGCTGAATGCCGGGGGCTGACAGCCGACCTGTCGGCCCTCAACACGTGCCCTTCAGCCGTGCCGCGCATCGAGCAGCGCCTCGACGGCCGCCGCGATCGAGAAGACGGCGTGGTCGCGACCGCGCAAGCCCGCGAGCATCAATCCAGTCGGCGCATTTCCCGGCTTGTGCATCGGTAGCGAGATCGCGCAACCGTCGATCATGTTGATGACGGTCGGATTGCGCAGTGCCAGCAGGTTGATCCGGCCAAACTCGTCGTCCTTGTCGAGTGCGCTGATCGGCGGCGCGATCGTCGGCACCGTCGGCAGCGCGATCACGTCATAACCCGCAAGCCGCTTCTCGACAGCGGCAATCAGCTTTGCACGATCATCGAGGAGCTTGATGTAGTCGAGCGCCGTCTGCTCCTTGCCGCGATTGATCCGCACCAAGACGCGCGGATCGTAATCCGGTCCGCGTTCGGTGATCAGATCCATATGCCATGCGAGTGCTTCGGGCGCGGCGAACCCGGCCTTGGAATTGATCTTGGGGATGTCGTCGAACTCCGGCACCGCGATGCGGTCGACCACTGCACCCGCGGCCGAGAGCGCCGACAGTGCACGATCCAGATCGCCCGACACGGCCTCGTCCATACCACCCAGAACGAACGTCTGCGGCGCCGCGATCCGCAAGCCCTTCAGCGATGCCGGCACGAGCGTGCGTCCAGGCTCACCTGCAATGATCGTGTCGATCGCCGCGCAGCACGCGACCGAGCGCGCCAGCGGCCCGACCGAATCAAGCGAATGCGACAGCGGCAACGCGCCGGCGGTCGGCACGCGCGCAGCGGTCGGCTTGAACCCGACGATACCGTTGAACGCCGCGGGGATTCGGCACGACCCGCCGGTATCCGTGCCGAGGCCCATGTGCGCCATCCCGTCGACGACCGAAACGGCGGCGCCCGATGACGATCCGCCGGGAATGCGACCGGTCTTGCGGTCGAACGCGCACTTGGGCGTGCCGAAGTGCGGATTGAGCCCGACGCCGGAGAACGCGAACTCCGTCATGTTCGTTCGGCCGATGACGATGAACCCGGCCTGCCGCAGCCGCGCCACCGCCGGCGCGTCGGCAGTTGCGGCCGGCCTGTCGTCGAGCACCTTCGAGCCGCCTTTCGTCACCTGTCCTTGAACGTCGAACAGGTCCTTGATCGACACGGGGATGCCCGCGTAGCGCGAAGGTGCAGCGCCCGCGGCCCGTAGTCTGTCGATGCCTTCCGCCGCCGTGATCGCCTGGCGGCGTGCGACGTGGACGAAAGCGCGG
Organism: Bradyrhizobiaceae bacterium; assembly: GCA_947475855.1. Classification (GTDB taxonomy): domain Bacteria; phylum Pseudomonadota; class Alphaproteobacteria; order Rhizobiales; family Hyphomicrobiaceae; genus CAMDPA01. The sequence goes on along the minus strand of CANJPN010000469.1, from coordinate 3,058 downwards.
GCGCCCTCGCCGGAGGTATCGTCGATCCGAGCAAGGCAATCCGCGACGAGTTTGCGGGCGGTGACGCGGCCGAGGGCTAGATCGTCGGCGAGCTGGTCGAGGGTGGGCGTGCGCGGCATGGGGCAAGGGCTCCGGCTGTTGGTTCGCCCCATCATACCGGCATCGCAGCGCGGGGCCAGTGGTCAGAGTGGGCGCCGGGAGGGGAACCTCAGCGCACGGCCGGTTTGAGCGAATGAGCCGTGAGTTCTCGCGTTAGGCCTTCGCAACGCTCACGTCAGAACTTCATGTTGAACTTGGCGGTGCCCGAGTGCTGTGTCGTCAGCTCACCGAATTGTCCTTTGTAAATGATGCGCAGCGCCGTGTTCCGCCCGCCGACGAGATCCATCCCTAAACCGACATCCCCCACGATCTTGTCGACCTTGGTCTGAACCGTGAAGCGTGAGAGGTCTGCAGGCGCTTCGATGAATGAGGCGGTGGTCGCGAACGTGTTTGTATCGCGCTAAGTCAAACCGGCACGAATGAATGGACGTGCGAACGCAAAATCCGCGATCGCGAACTGTGTTCCAAGCTCGATGGACGGGGAGGCTGTGAATATCGTGTCGGAGTTGCTGCGGACCGCGAGCGCAATGCCACCTGAGCCGGTCTCGTTGAAGGCATTGCCGTGGAAGCCGGTCAACGCAAACTCGGCTTGAGGTTTCAGGTACCGTTGTTGGTGACGGTCGCGCGTCCCGTAATTGAATCGGCGTAAATGCCGGAGCCGCCCGACCCCGCAGGCCTCAATCCGGCGTTGGCAACGGTAATCGTGCCGTCATTGGTCACCGCAACCGTGCCACCGGTCATTCCGGCGGCCCTGATCGCGGCGGAAGAGCTGCCGGCGATACTGACGTTGCCGCTGTTCAGAACCGTTAGGCTGTTGTTCGAAACGACTTGGAACGCATTGAAGGAAGTGACTCCGGTGAACGCCAGACTAGCGGAATTGGAAACGGAGGCGGACCCGTTCAACGCAGAGATGCCGTTGAAAAAGCCCACTGTGCCATAGCTGTGATTGGAAGCAGGCGTGATTGCGGAGATGTTGCCGGATGTCGAACTCGCATTCATCCCGGAATGCGAGCCCTGAAGCTCGAGCGACAAGTTCCCCGACTTGGTTTCGGCGTTTACGATTCCCCCTTTGATATCGCCTTGCACATTGATCGAACCGCACCGGCCCCCGTATTCCTTGCACGGATGGCATTGCTGAAAGCATTGGATGAGGTGATGCTGCCGGCGTGGTTGATCGAGGTCGAAGGTGCGCTCGATGTCAGCGTCTAGATCCCGCTATTCGACACGCTGATCGAGCCGCTGCTGTCGACCCCGATCGTCACGGTTGTGGACTTGGCGGTGATGTCGCCGACGGTGCTCGATGCCGCCGCTACATTCACCTGAACCGGCCCCGCCTGCTCGAACGTAACCGGGCCGAGCGTGCTTGACGTGATATTGTTGACGGTGAGGCTCGAGTGCCCGGTATTCACATAGCTTACGCCAGCGGACTGGTTACCTTGACACACGACTGCTGTCGGCGTCTCCGCGCAGACATCTGGCCCGGCAATGGCTCCTGGCGTCGAGAATGACAAAAAAGCGGTGGTCAATATTGCCGGGAACGCCAAGCGCTCTGTTGGCGTGGTCGCATTAGCGAAGCTGATCGGCGTCTTTGGCTGTCCGGCACTAGCGCAATTGAAACTCTTGAACACAACTGCCCCTCTATGCTCACTCCACATAAGCTTTAAGAAGAAGCTAGAAATTGAAAGCGGCCTATCCTCGCGCTTTCAAGCGCTACACTATCATTGCCCATTGTTCCCGCCACTCAAAGGCGCGGGGCAGTCGCCGGGAACGGCACAAGCGCGAGACCGGGCAACCGCATCAGTTCGGCTTGATGCCGGCTGTCGCGATCACCTTGCCCCACTTCTCGACGTCTTCGCGCAACACCTTTGTGAACACCTCGGGTTCGCCACCCACCGGCTCGGCCGCGACCCGTGCGAAGGCCTGCGTAACCGCCGGCTGTTTCAATGCCTTGTTCAGCGCTGTGTTGAGCTGTGCGATGATCGCGGCTGGAGTACCGGTCTTCACCATCATGCCGCTCCAGTCACCCACCGTCAGGCCCGCATAGCCCTGCTCCGCGACGGTCGGCACTTCCTTGAGCGCAGGTAGCCGCTGCGGTGAGGTGACCGCGAGCGCACGCAGTTTGCCTTCGCCGATCAGGCCCATGACGGGCAATGTCGTTATGAACATGTAGTGATTGGTGCCGTTCAGGAGATCCGTGATCGACTGCGGGAACTGCACATATGGCACATGCGCAGCTCGCACTCCCGCCTGCTGCTTGAACAATTCGCCCACGAGATGCGCTGGCGTCCCAAGCCCGCCCGAAGAGTAGTTGAGCTTGTCCGGCTGGGCTTTGAGTAGGGCCACGAGCTCCGGCAGCGATTGAGCAGAGAGCGACGGGTTGACCACCAGCACGTTGTACGAGCGGGCGATCTGGATAACAGATTGGAAGTCCTTCAGCAGGTCAAAGGGGATTTTGGACTGCAGCGCGGGTGCGGCGGCGATCGGCAGGCCCGAGTTGAAGATGGTATGGCCATCGGCCGGCGACTTCTGAACTTCCGTTCCCCCGATCACCTGCGATGCGCCGGGCCGGTTCTCGACGATGACCGTCCACTTCTCGGCGTTGGTGAGTTCAGTTGCCAACACGCGGCTCAGGATATCCGACGGCGTCGAGACACCTGCGCCAACCACGATGCGAATGGGCTGGGAAGGGAATGTCTGGGCCACGGCGGGACAAACCGCGGCTGCGACGAAGGGCAATGCGGAGAGGACCGCTGCTGCCAAGCGTGTCTGCGCCAGTATGCAACCGAGCATGCCAAGACCCTCCCGATATTTAGTCGGCCGTGAAGTTTCTTCAACCTGCTGATCTCGTTTACTGATCGAGCGGGAAGTCTGGCTTTGAGTTGCCGGATTTCCACGCTTCCCCGTGGATTTCCTTGCAAATCGTGATGGGGGTTTGCTGCTGTGGCGAACCATGATTCCG
>CANJPN010000468.1 GCA_947475855.1 Bradyrhizobiaceae bacterium | reverse complement strand
GAAACGATGGCCGGCTTCTGCGATGATGCCACCGTCAGGCCGCCGGCAATCCCGGCCGCCTGACAATCCGAGCCGCGGCGCTCCGGATCATGCCTGTGGGCTTACACCACGTGTTGGGGCACTACCTAGCCATCGGTCATAGCGAGTTGAGCCGTGACCACATCGACCGACCGTGGTAGAACTTCCCCGTTGGATCCCGTTGGATAATGAGAGGCAGGAGCCGCCGCGGAAACTCTTTGCTGACGACGGATCGAGAAGGCATGAAATCGGGAGCGCAAGGAATCGCATGCCTAACTGAGGAGACGGGCTGAAGATTTTCCCAAGACACTCCAGACGATATGAATGAGGCAGGCGCGCTTATCGATCGAGGCGAGCCCTGACTGTCACAGACACGAGTTTGCGAACGGATAAGACCGATTGAACTGTCCGTGGGGTTCGCGAAAGCGGCTCACGGTAGGCGCCATCGGACTGCATGAGAGTGGGACTGCAAGTAGGCGACTAAGTTGACAAGCAAGTCCTGCAACGGTTGACCGGCGTTGTGTTTTCGGAGGTAAGTCAAGCACATGTTGAATATCAGGAAATCTACGGAGGCACCCGCAATGGGATCCCCAACGCCGCCCCCGCTGAATGGTTCGGCTCCCGCTGCAGCCGCCTCGTCTGCACAACCATCCTGGCAGCTTGGTAGCCGGCCGGGCGATCGCGTCGGTCCATCCGTGATCGGCACCGACTTGACCGTCATGGGCAACCTCGTTTCGCGCGGAGAAGTTCACGTCGAAGGCGAGATCCAGGGCGACATACACGGCACGAACGTCGTTGTGGGCGAGAAGGCCAAGATCACCGGTGCTATCATCGCAGACGAGGTCGTGGTGCGCGGTCACGTCATGGGTTCGATCCGTGGCAAAAAGGTCATGCTCCAGTCGACCAGCCATGTCGAAGGCGACGTCTTCCATCAGGCTTTGGCGATAGAGCAAGGCGCCTTCTTCGAAGGCAAATCCCGCCGGTCGGAGGATCCGACCGCAGGAGTTGCCCGTCCCGAAGTGCCTGATTTCGGCGCTCGCGGAACCGAACAGAGCAGTGGGGGCACGCCGCCGTCTTTCCCTGAATCTTGAACATCGAGCCTTGCGGACCAATCCCGCTTTTAGGCCGAAGCGATTGGTTCCCCGCAACACATCACTGAAGTAAAGCAGAAGCCGGGCCCAGGGTCCGGCTTTTCTGCGTTCGCCCATCCCCCCGCCCACCTTCGCTTCGACTGCCCACCGCCCTCGCTTCACGCCATACCGACATCTCCAGCCGGTTTGCACCTCGCGCGGCGAACAGAGGATCAAGCGCACGCTGGTGACACGAGAGCACGATCACTTGATGCCTCTTCGCTGCCTCCGCTAGCAGCCCAACCATGATCTCGAGCCGGCGGTCGTCCGAGAATACGAGCGCATCGTCCAATATCACGGGCAGCTCTATGCCGCGCGCGGCGAGCATGTCCGCGTGCGCGATCCGCACGAGCGTCGCAATCTGCTCGCGTGTCCCGCCGCTCACACGTTGAACTGGATCTGTACGCCCAGGCCGGTCGAGGCGCACAGCAAGCAGCGGCCCATCCATCGCGAGCCGCGCATCGGGAATAAGCTGGACAAGCAACGGCTCGAGCCGGTCCACGAGCGGCCGCAACACGCGATCACGATGATCCTCGCCAAGCCGTTCGAGTTTGGATGCAAGTAGCTGTAGGGCGTCGGCGTCCCTCTGCAACTCTTCAAGACGCCGCGCGGCTACAGCCAATTCCTCTTCGAGACCTGCGATCTCCGCGCCGACGCCGTCCTCGCTGTCGCGACGCAATGCGCCCTCGAGCTCCGCGACATCCAGATCGAGCTCCACTTGACGATTGGCAAGCTCACTCACCGCAACCGCAGTCCGTTGCGCTGCAACCGTCAACGCGTCATAAGCCGCCCCTTGCGGAGCGACTTCCGCCCACGAGGATTTCTCCCGAACTGCTTCCGCCAACGCCTGAGCTGCGGCCAAATCTGCATTCGCCAGGGCCTCGCCGGCAGCACGCCTCTCGTCGATGCCGGGCAACATCTCTGAAACCGCGGCAAGCTGCTTTCCATCGGCTGCAACTTGCGTCTCGAGCCTCGCGATCGAAGCCTCGAGCAATCCCATCTCCCCCTCGGCCTTGGCCACCGCCGAACGATGCCGAACAATGGCTTGTTCGAGACCTTTGACCTTGGTCTCCAATGCAGCGACGTCCCCCGCTTCTCGACCATTGGCATGCGCGTTATCGTCTGCGACGGCTTGCGCGGCCGTGCGCGCCGCTTCAAGCGCCGCTAATCCTTCGGGCGCCAAGACACCGAGTTTAGATGTGGCTTCCGCAACGACAGCCTCGTCACGTCGACGCAGCGAAAGAGCAACTTGCGCCGCGTCGACATCATCGACCGCCATGCCAGCAAGCACATCGACAAGCTCACGGCCGCAGCGCTCCCGTTCAAGCAGTGGCGACACCCCGATAGATGCCCCGGGCTCGAGTAAGATTACACCAAGTCCTTCGATGACCAGCTCCGTCCGCCTGTCGATCGAAATCGAGACGCCGTCCGCCAGTTCCTGGCCCGCCAAAAGAATTCTCGAACGAGCCCCCCGCTCGTAAGTGATCGTCGCCCGCGTCGCCTCTGCCGCAATTCGCTCGTCTAGCGCTGCAATCCGGGATGCAAGCTTCCGCACAGCTTCGACACCGGCCTCGTTGACCCGGCAATTCGCCAGTCGTTCCTTGGCAGCCGCCATCGCCTGAGCAGCGTCGCGCGCTTGACCCAGCCGCGCCTCCGCATCAGCGATCTGCCGCAGTGCCACAAGCCTTGAATTGGCAGCGTGAACGAGCCTCAGCTCGTCGCGTGCGGAAACCATCGCAACTTCGATACCGCTGAGCGCCTCGCGCTCATGAATCAGTCGAGCCACGTTGCCTGCTTTGGCCTCCCCGAGCTCCAAAAGCCTTCTCCGCCCATCGACGAGCGCGCGCTCCAACTGCTCCACTTCCGCGCAGGCCCGCAGATAGCGCTCCAACTCCAATTTCGCCTGATCGCGTGCAATCTGCCGGCCGGAAACACGCTCGCTCGCAAACCGCAGCATCTCGCGAGCCTTGTCCGCATCTTCGACCGCCTTGCGCGCAGCCGCGGATGCCCCCTCCAACGCTTCGACGTACTTCGAATCGAAAGTCCTCGCGCGCTCGGCCGCTAGCTCCGACCATTTCGCTAAACGGGCCTCCGCCGAAGCCGCCTTGGCCCGGTGCATTTCCAATCGCTGCGCGATTTCGTCGTGCTGGCGCCGCGCACGATCGAGGGGCCCGCCCGCCTTCGCTCTCCCCTGCTTCACCGTCACGAGTTCCTCGAGCCTCGCGCGCACAGCAACTGCGAGTCGTCGCACATGCCCCGCTCCAGAAGCGTCGGCCGCTTCCCGCTCGATCACACTCGCAAGCCCTGCGGACAACGCCGCATCGGGCTTTTCCGGAAGGGCAAAACTAGCTCCCTGCGCAACCCACAGCAGCGTACGCATGGCGCGCCGCTCGTCACCTCCCAGCAACTGATCCGCCGCCGTTTCCGCATCCGCGCCGTGCCAGATTTCCCCAGAACCGAGATCCTCGAGCAATGCCGTCCGCTGCGCCAAGAAACGCTTCGTCAGGCGGAGAAGGCGCCCACCCACCTCGATATCAGCTTCGATCAACGGCGTGCCGCCCGCATCCGGCCGCAGCGCTGCAATACCGCGCGCCGTCGTGGTGTGCCGCTCGGCGAATAGTATGCCGAGCGCAGAAAACAGCGTCGACTTGCCCGCTTCATTGGGGCCGGTGAACACGTCCAGACCACCGGAAAAACCTTCGAGCGCCACCGGGTCACGGAACGGTCCAACCTCCGCCAGCCTGAGTGCGCGGATCTTCATGCCGGATCTCCTGTTTTTTGAACACCAACAGGCTCGCTCAATTCGAACAGGTATCTCAACGCGCGCGCGGCTATCGCCCTCCGCTCGTTGGCAGGATCGATCGCGAGCGCCGCCAACTCACCGGCAAGGTCCCTCACGTTCCCTTCGGGCAATTGATCGACGTCATCAACCGCGGGTGCCGGCACCATTTTGTCGAACAGCCGTTCCAGATGCAGAACGCGCCCATCGAGTTGATCGAGACGCTCCCGCACGCTGCTCTCTTCCGCCATCGTCACACGCCCGGTCACTTCGACCGACAGCAGCGCCAACCTCGCTTGCCCGCCAAGCCCTTCAATCTCTCTTTCGAGCCCGGCAACATCTGAAGACCGGCCCCCGTCGATCACCCGCTTGAGCCACCGGTGCTCACCAATTTCACGGCGAACGATCACTGGCGGGGTCTCCGGTCCCTCGAACCTCACTCCAAGGGCAAACCCAGGTGCATTGTCGAGAAACCCGTCCGGCTCTGGCGTACCGCAATAAGCAGCCCGCGAACCGATCTCGCGCACCCCGTGCCAGTCACCAAGCGCCAGATAGGACAGCCCCGCCAGCTTCGGCCGGTCAGGCGCAATCTCGATACTCGCCCTGTGCTCCGATCCGAAACCTTGAATAGAACCGTGCGCGAGCCCGATCCGCAAAGCTCCTGCCGGCGTTGCTGCCTTGTCCATCCACGCAGTCGGATCGACGGACATCGCCTTGGCAGCCAGCGGCGCCGGCAACAGCCATGCTCCAGCAGCAATCTCCACCGGCTTGGATTCCAGATGCAACACGACATTGTCGGGCAACCCGATTCGGCGCACACGGTCCCAGATCCCCCCGGCTACTGCCGGATCGTGATTGCCGGGAATGATGTGCCAGACAAGATCGCGATGCACGTTCATCTGCTCGAGCGGCGCCCGCAACTCCCTATCGGCAAGACTGGGCCGGTCGAAAACATCGCCTGCCACAAGCACCAGTCTCGCGCCGCCTTCGCGAGCGGCGTTCGCAAGCCGGTTGCACGCCTTCAGACGGGCGTGTCGCAAGATCCCAGCCACCCCTTCGTCGAGCCGCCCGAACGGCTTGCCGATATGCCAGTCGCTGGTATGGAGGATGCTGAGCGTCATGCCTGCACAATCGAATCCTTGGAGCTGTCTCCCAGCATATGTTCTATTTTTGTTCTCCGCAATATCATCCGCCGAGTTGTACACAAATGCTTGCGGAGAAAAGCCTCGACATCGTGCCATGCGAGTGCCGAAAAGGAGCAAAGGAGAGACAAAAAATTAAATTGCAACAAGGCGTTGAATTAACCGCGCGAGCCAAAAATCAGGTGACTACGGATTGTCAGATGATACCGCCCGGGTGAAGAACG
>CANJPN010000467.1 GCA_947475855.1 Bradyrhizobiaceae bacterium | reverse complement strand
GATGAGATCGCCGACGAATGCTTGCGCTTTCAAGTCCTTCGTCTCGAGCAAGGCGTTGGCGCCACGGAACGTGAAGATCGCCGCGTTGCGGTCATGCGCTGAAATGAGGACAGACGCGCCGGTTGGCGCGCGGCCGTCACGCAGCACGAACCGCGTCGAGACGCCCTCCTTTGCAAGTTGCGCGAGGATCGTCTCTGCACGTGCATCCTGGCCGAGTTTGACGAGGGTGGAGACATCGTGCCCCAGGCGTGCCAGGCCTACGGCTGCGTTCACCGCACCACCACCGCAATGAGTGGAGATATCCTCTGCGTCGTTCTTGCGTCCTTCCTCAAGCAAGAGGAAGGACGTATCTGCGTTCCGCATCGCCATGCGTTCGATCCGGTCGCTGGCAATGACGGCGATCGTGTCGATCATCGCGCCGCCAAACGTGGTAATCTTCATGTCATTGCCTCCTACGCTAGGTTCGGCGTGAGGCCAAAAGGTTCGACCTTTCGTGTCACAGTGCTTGGAAAGCATGGCAGGCTGATCGGCGGGCTAACTTGATATAGGCGCGCTTACCATGTGTTGCGAACTAATTCAGCTCAGCGATTTCGTGGCTTAGTGGTATAGCAGCGTGACTGGCCTTGTGATTCTGCAAGCCGCAACTCATATATGGGGCGGGCAAGATCATCCGTGCTTGCGCGTGCGGCCTGCCCTTCTCGTTATGACAATTTACTCTGGTCGCCGCTCGACGTGACCGCCGCTTGCTTCATCACACTTATGAAGCACCAGCGGGCGGTGACCCAGGCGCGATTTAGTTCAGCACATCTTCATCTATCCGCAGCATGGATTTTCGCCGGTCCTTTTCGGCGCATCGGAAAGGCGCATCGTCATGGCCGTCGGAAACGTTGCAACTTCGATCAGTCGCGATCAGCGCGGCACCAAGCGGATGTGTGTCGCGTGCGAGGTCGCATTCTACGACCTCACGCGAAGCCCGATCGTCTGTCCTGCATGCGGTGGTGAACATACGCCCGTTCAAAGACCGGTCATCGAGTTGCGCCGGCCCTATGCGCAAACATCGACCTGGCGCAGCCGAAGCGCCGTTCCGCGGGATGCCGTCGTTCCGGTTGCAGAGGCGGCCGAGGAAGTGGCTGAAGGCGATGAGGTGGATGAAGTGGTGGCCGATGATCTCGAGGAAGCTGATGTGCCTGGCGCCGTCGTCGATGACGATACGGTGCTGGAGCACGAAGCCGACGATGCGGACGCGTCTGCGCTGATCGAGATCGAGGACGACGAGCCTAAGGATCAGTAATCCCGTGGCGCGAAGAGGCCGGACCGCCAAGGGGCCGGCGCGTTCGCGCCGGACGGCAGTCTAAGGGGCTGGAGACGATCCGTTAGCCTTTGATCGCAAGCACGGCAGCTTTGCTCAGCCGCCTGCGAAGCGGAAGTGCATGACGTCGCCGTCCTTGACGACGTATTCCTTGCCTTCCAGACGCATCTTGCCCGCATCCTTGCAGCCGACCTCGCCCTTGAAGGCGATGTAGTCCTCGTAAGCGATGGTTTCGGCCCGGATGAAGCCCTTCTCGAAGTCGGTGTGGATGACGCCGGCAGCTTTCGGTCCCTTCGTGCCGTCCGTGATCGTCCAGGCGCGTGCTTCCTTGGGGCCGACCGTGAAGTAGGTGACGAGACCCAGAAGTTTGTAGCCTTCGCGGATCAGGCGATTGAGGCCCGGCTCCTCGAGGCCCATCTCGGCGAGGAAGGCCTTGCGCTCATCGTCGTCCAGGCCGGAAAGCTCCGCTTCGATCTTGGCCGAGATGATGACGCAGCCCGCGCCTTCCGCCTTCGCGAACTCCTCGACCTTCGCGGTGAAAGCATTGCCATTGGCGGCGGAGCCTTCGTCGACGTTGCAGACGTAGAGTACGGGCTTCGACGTCAATAGCTGCAGGGCACGGAAAGCTGGAACTTCCTCGGGTGTCAATTCGACGTGGCGGGCGGGCTTGCCTTCCGTGAGGAGCGCCAGCGCCTTGTCGATGAGAACGAGTTGAACCTTGGCCTCCTTGTCGCCGCCGCGCGCCTTCTTGTCGGCGGCGTGCTTGCGCTTCTCCAGGCTTTCCATGTCGGACAGCATCAGCTCGGTCTCGACGACTTCCGCGTCGGCAAGGGGATCGATCTTGCCGGCGACGTGGACGATGTCGCCGTCCTCGAAGCAGCGCAGCACGTAGGCGACGGCGTCCACCTCGCGGATGTGGCCGAGGAATTGGTTGCCCAGCCCCTCGCCCTTCGACGCGCCACGGACGAGGCCGGCGATGTCGACGAAGGTGAGGCGCGTGGGGATGATCTGCTTGGAGCCGGCGATGCGGGCGAGTTCGTCGAGCCGTTCGTCGGGCACGCCGACTTCCCCGACGTTCGGCTCGATCGTGCAGAACGGATAGTTCGCCGCTTCAGCCGCCGCGGTTTGGGTCAGCGCGTTGAAGAGGGTCGACTTGCCGACGTTCGGCAGTCCGACAATTCCGCATTTGAAGCCCATGGTCGCTCGCGTGTTCGGGTGTTTCGAGCGGGGTTACACTGCGCGAGCGCGGGGGGCAAGGCGGGTGCGGTCTCAGGCGCGGCCCAGCATCCGGGAAAACTCCGGCTTGAAAGGGTTCGCGATGCGCATGTCCCCGACCACCGCGCCGTCCTGCAGGTCCTCCGACACGAACAAGCGGCATTCCGCCCGCAAGGCGGCGGCCACCATCAGGCTGTCCCACCAGCTCAGGCCGGCATCGTCCTGAACGGCCCAGGCGCGCTCGGTGGTGGCCGCGTCGAGCGGGGCTATTGCCCATGGGGCGAGGAGGCGGACGAACGCGCGCGCCTCCACGACTGGCATCAGGCGCTGCCGCTGCGTCAACACGCGGTAGCACTCATTCAGGCTTTGCGGGCTCAGCATGAGTGTACGGCGGCTGATCGTCTGCCTCAGCAAATCCGCCGACACCGCTCGCTTCAGCGGATCGGCCGGATCTAGCGCGTAGATCAGAATGTTGGTGTCGACGAAGAGACGGCCGGTCATAGAGGTCATCCCGCGTGGGCAAATCGGCAGCGATGCCGGCGAACCCCGCACCGCTCAGGAAGTGCTCCATCGCCGCAAGCTGATCTTTCCCACGGCCCATCCGCTCTTCCAGCATGCGGCTGACGAAAGCAGACATGCTGAGGTCGGCCTTGGCAGCCTCGATGCGAAGCCAATCTGCAACGTCTTCGCGCAGCGTGATCGTGATGTTTTTCATGTCCATCCTCTCGCGTCAGAGCAAGTGATGTGATGCATGGAAATAGTGTGACACGGTTTCCGTGTCAAGTCTGTGATCATGCCGCTCTGCTGGTCACTCTTTCTTGTCGCGGCCGGCCATCCATTTCTTGAGGTTCTCGGCCAGTGCCGACTGGCGCTTGCTCATGCGCTCGCCGCCGGGATGGCGTCCGGATGTAGGAGTTTTCGGAGGCGGCGGCTCGGAAGTTTTTTCGCGTGATCGCTGTGGTTCGGTGGTTTCGCCGCCGATGGCGCGGGAGACTTCGGTCAGGAAGCGGGCGTGATCGCCGGATGCAAGGCGTTCCGCCGATCCCGCGATCGCATCGAGCATGGGGCCGAGCCAGGCTTCGTCGGCTTTCGCGAAGTCGTGCAGTACGTAACTGTGCACCAGTTCCTTGGCGCCGGGGTGGCCGATGCCAATTCGAACGCGGACGAACTCGTTGCCGACGTGCTGGGTGATCGAGCGTAAGCCGTTGTGGCCGGCGTTGCCGCCGCCCGATTTCACCTTGATCTTGCCGGGGGAGATATCGAGTTCGTCATGGAATGCGACGACATCCTCGATGCCGATCTTGAGGAAGCGGGTGGCTTCGCCGACGGCACGGCCGGATTCGTTCATGTAGGTGTCGGGCTTCAGGAGCACGACCTTTTCGCCAGCGATCTCACCATCGGCTGCGAGGCCCTGGAACTTGCGTTTCCAAGGGCCAAAGCGATGAAACGCGGCAATGCGCTCGACAGCCATGAAGCCGACGTTGTGCCGGTGGCGAGCGTACTTTTCGCCCGGATTGCCTAAGCCGACGAACAGCTTCATGGGGATCAGGGACCGGATATTCTTCGGGGATCAGAGAGCTGCCGCCGCATGTGCAGACAACTCCTGGAACCCAGCAACGAACATCCAGTCCCCCTTTTCCTTACTTCTTCGCGGCGGGAGCAGCCTTGGCAGCCGGAGCTGCCTTGGCGCCGGCAGCGGGAGCTGCAGCTTTGCCGCCAGCGGCCGGTGCTGCGGCCTTGGCATCGCCGGCTGCGGCTGCTGCTCCAGGAGCGGCGGCGCCGGGCGTCGGTGCTTCCTCTTCCTTGACCAGTGCGCCTGCGACAGTGGCTACCGTGAAGTCGCGGTTGCCAATGGTCGGGCGTACGCCCGGCGGCAGCTGGATCGATGAGATGTGGATCGAGCGCCCGATTTCGAGGCCGGTAAGGTCGAACTCGAACACTTCCGGGATCGCATCAGGCGGGCAGTAAACTTCGATTTCGCGGCGCACGATGTTGAGAACACCACCACGCTTCATGCCAGGGGATGCTGCTTCATTGATGAAGCGGGCCGGCACGCGAACGCGGATGCGGCTTTCCGGTGTGACGCGAAGGAAGTCGACGTGCACAGGCACGTCCTTGACCGGGTCAAGCTGGAACTCGCGGGGAATGACGCGGGTTTTTTTGCCATCGATGACGAGGTCGAAGATGGTTGCGAGGAACCGTCCGCGATTGATGGTCTTTGAAAGCTCGTTGAAGTCGACATTGATGCCGACAGGCTCGGTTTTTGCGCCGTAGATTACTGCAGGCACCAAACCCTCGCGTCGCGCTGTACGTGCGGCCCCCTTACCGCTCCGTGGGCGCGCCGAGGCCTTGATCTCGATGACGTTGGCCATAGCACTCTCCAATTAAAAAAGGGCCATTCGGCCCCGGTCAGTGTTCCCCGCCCGGCCTCCAAGGGTGCAAATGCGCGACGGGGGAGCCCTGGAGTATAGTCTCGAGGGCTGGCGGCGTTATAGCGGCGGTTTTTTTGCGGCGCAACTTTTTGGTTTTACGGCGCACCGGCGCCGGGCCGCAGTCGCGGCCTCGGACCGCAAGGGCGGTCCGGAAGAGGTGCATCTTGGCATAGGGCGGAATAGCGCCTGTGCGCGCAATCCGCCCTACGGCGATGGCTAAGCAGACTCTATGAACTTGACCAACGAATCTCGAATGTGATTCTGTCTTCGCACTGATTCGCGGGGGCGGGACATGGCGGGCAAATCTCCGGTGAAGGCGAGTGACGTGCAGATTGCGGCGCTC
>CANJPN010000466.1 GCA_947475855.1 Bradyrhizobiaceae bacterium | reverse complement strand
GGCGAGACGTGGCGGGTCGCTCGTAATATCTGCGTTGCGCCAACCGACGCCCAGGCGAAGGAGCGCGTGTTCGGTGAGGCGGGTTCGAACCGCTATTTTTTCAACTACATGCGGACTGTGCTCGGCCGGGTGGGTTTGCTCTCGATCCTGAAGCCTGATCCGGAAATGGCTGATGAGAAAGCGACGGTCGAGGCGATCACTGAAGGCTGTGTTCTCCACGGTTCGCCTGCGACAGTGCTCGACAAGCTCGTGGCGTTCCGCGAGACGGTCGGGCCGTTCGGCACGCTCCTGATGACGGGGCTCGATTGGGGCGGTGTGAACGAGGCGTGGGAACGCCAGTCGATGCAGCTACTCGCAGAGCAGGTCATGCCGAAGCTGCGCCAGCATATCGAGGCGCGAGCTGAAGTTTGATTGGCGCTCGAATTGGGGCAGTGGGCGCTATTGAGTATTGTTCCTCAGGCATACGCGAAATTGGATTTGCTCTCGTGGCACCGCGGGCGTAGCCTCATTTTCTGTTGCGCTGAGTTTCGCCTGCTTCCGACCTTCAGATTTAAGATGTTGTGACACTTCGATCCGGCAAAAGCCGGACGATCACGTGGAGGAAACGATGATTTCGTTGCGGCATCGCGCGGGCGCGATGATGACGGCGTTCGGCTGTCTGACGGCGTTGACGGCCGGGCTGGCCATTTCGACGGGCACTGCACGCGCGCAAGTCGCTTTCGTCGCCGCCGATGCGAAGTGGGAGGCGCTGCCGAAAGGCGGCAAGTTCTTCGGCGAGGGCGTCGTCGCCGCGAAGGACGGCAAGATCTACATCAGCGACATCACCGCCGTGCCGAACCCGGAGGAAAATCCCGGCGGCACGATCTACCGGTTCGATCCGGCGACGGGGCAGACGACCAAGCACCTCGAGCCGAGCGGTCAGTCGAACGGGCTGCACGTCGACAAGAGCGGCGGGCTCGTCATCGGGGAGTACCAGGGACCGAAGGGCGGAAGGCGGATTTCGCGCCAGGATCTCGCGACGGGCAAAGTCACTGTGCTCGCCGACAAGTTCGACGGCAAGCAGCTCAACGGACCCAACGACGTGACGTCGGACGCCCAGGGGCGCATCTATTTCAGCGATGCGCTGTACGGTGCCAGCGAGCCGATGGAGCTGCCGAACTCGGTCTACCGGCTGGATCCGGACGGCAAGCTCAACTTGTTGTCGCGCGAGATCCTGCGGCCGAACGGTATCGAGGTGTCGGTGGACGGAAAGCGGCTCTATGTCGGCGCCTGCAATGCGTCGGCATTGAAGACCAATCCGAACGGGCCGGAGAAGGACGCATTCGGGATCACGGTCGGCGGGATCGTCGCCTACGATCTCGACCAGGGCAAGATAGCCAACGGCAAGCTGATCTTCCGCAACGACACGGCCTGCGTCGACGGCATGGCGCTCGATACGGACGGCAACATCTGGGTCGCGCAGCACAACGGCAACCGGCAAGCGCCCAAAAGCGCGATCACCGTTATCGACGGCACGGGTAAGGTGCTGCAGCAGCTTCCCGTTCCCGACGATGCGAAGCTCGTGACGAACCTCGGCTTCGGTCGTGGGGCGGACGCTGGCACGCTCTACATGTCGTCGGCGGCGCCGTGGGGCTTATTCCGCATCAAGACGACAAAGCGCGGTTTCTATCTGGAATAGCCTGCTGTCGAATAATGGCGTCAACGAACGGAGGAAACGATGGACGTGTTGCCTCGGCGTGCCGTGATGAAGGGGGGGCTGCTCGCTGCGCTCGCCTTCACGATAGGGGACAGGGTCGTGTACCTGAGTCCAGGCGAAGCCCATGCTCAAGGTGTGGCTCTACGCACACTCAAAGCGGAAGAGGCCGAGACGCTCGGCTCGCTGTGCGAGGCGCTGGTGCCGGATGCGCGGAAGGCCGGCATCGTCGAGTACATCGATCAGCAGATCTCGGGGCCGCCGTCGGAGGCGCTCCTGCAGGCGCGCATTCTCAACGTGCGGCCGCCGTTCGCGAACTTTTATCGAGCGGCCGTCGGGGCCGTGGACAAGGGGGTCGCGGCGCGGCACGCGGGCAAGCGCTTCGCTCAGTTGAGCAGCGACGAAGCACGCTCGTTCATCAAGGATATGCAGGCCAACAAGATCGAGGGATGGCAAGGGCCCGGCACCGGCTTCGTCTACACGGTGCTGCGCACCGATGCGGTCGACGTCGTCTACAACACGGTTGCGGGCTATGAAGCGCTCGGCGTGCCGTACCAAGCCCATATCCTCCCTCCGAAGAAGTGGTGAGCGCGCCATGGCCAACGAAAAAGTAGATGTCGTCATCGTCGGTGCTGGTGCTTCTGGATCTGCGTTCGCAGCCACCCTGGCGAAGGCCGGTAAGAAGGTCGTGCTGCTCGACAGTGGTCCCGACTGGAAGAACGAGGACCTGATCAGCTCTGAAATGTGGGGCCGCCGCATCCGTCCCGCGGGGCCGCCATTCCTGCACGAGGGCAAGAACCCGTTCGGCTACGTGGGGCAGGCGGGCTGGGGCGTCGGCGGCGCGGCGCTGCATTACTTCGCGAACTTCCCGCGCTATCTGCCGACCGATTTCAAGATGAAAAGCGAGCACAACAAGGGGCTTGACTGGCCGATCAGTTACGAAGACGTGGCGCCCTATTACGACAAGGTCGCCGACGAGGTCGGCGTGTCGGGCGATGCGAAGTCGGAGGAGATCTGGCGGCCGGCGGGCAAGCCCTATCCGATGCCGCCGATGAAGGTGTTCAAGGCCGGACAGATCTGGAAAAAGGCTGCGGATTCCGTCGGCATGAGGCTCGTGCCTGCAGCCGTCGGCATGAACTCGGTCGAGTACAAGGGGCGCGAGGCCTGCATCTACGACGGCTGGTGTTCCTCAGGGTGCCCGACGGGTGCGCTCGCCAATCCGCTGGTGACTTATCTCGCTGAGGCGCGGGCGGCGAAAGCGGAAGTGCGGCCGATGTCCACGGTCACGCGAGTGCTGACGAATGCAGAGGGCACGCGGGCGATCGGCGTCGAATATTTCGACGGCAAGCGCGAGCGGCAAGTGCAGGAGGCGAGCATCGTCATCCTGGCGGCGTGGACAGGGCAGAACCCGCGCATCCTGCTCAACTCGGCGACCGACAAGCACCCGAACGGTCTCGCCAACAAGAGCGGTCTCGTCGGCAAATACATCATGACGCATCACATCGCGAACGCGTGGGCGATGATGGACGAGGATGTCCAGCCGCACATGGGGACGGTCGGCGCGCAATACATGAGCTACGACCGCTATCCGAAGACGACCAATCCGAACGCCTTCGGCAGTTCGTACATCGTGGCGGGCACGTCGTTCAAGATGCACGACTACGCGGGCTCGCGGGGGGATCTGTTCGGGCCGGAGCTCGCCGCGCACATGAAGAAGGCGGCGAAGGGCCTCATCCGCATGAATATGTTCGGCGAGGAGAAGCCGAACGCGGAGAACCGGGTGGAGCTCGTCACGCAGAAGGACGAGTTCGGCATGCCGCTCGCTAAGATCGTGCACAGCTACGACGAGGATGCGGTGGCGCTGTGGAACGCCAACATCGACGCGGGCGCGAAGGTGGCGAAGGCGAC
Source organism: Bradyrhizobiaceae bacterium (assembly GCA_947475855.1). Taxonomy (GTDB): domain Bacteria; phylum Pseudomonadota; class Alphaproteobacteria; order Rhizobiales; family Hyphomicrobiaceae; genus CAMDPA01. The sequence continues at coordinate 1,706 of CANJPN010000466.1, read as the reverse complement.
TGGTGCGAAGGAGACGTGGTCGCCGCGCGGCGGGATGCCGACGAGCCATCTGCACGGCGGCACGATTATGGGCAAGGACGGCGGCAGCTCCGTGGTCGACAGCTACGGGCAGACGCACGACATCTCCAATCTGTGGATCGCGGGGCCCGGCGTGTTTCCGACCGAAGGCGCTTCCAATCCGACCTACACGATCTTCGCCGTCGCGCGGCGCGGGGCGGATCAGCTCGTTTCCAAGTGGGGAAGCGTCGCGGGGTGAGCCGCTGCCGGGGGCTTTTTGCAAGCAGCCGTGCCATGGGATGTTCGAAGGAGCCGTGGATGGTCCGCCTTCGCGGACCATGACGTGGCGTGTTGGTCGTCGTCAGTGCGCACGACGGATCGATCGGTGCAGGCGGCATCCCAAGTGGGGCGATAAACTCGTGTCCCATTGCGACGGCGGCCAGCAGCAACAACTCGCAATCGGCCGAGCGCTCGTGATGAAACCGGCACGTCATGGCCCGGTTCAGCCGGGCCATCCACGGCTCCGATGTTGTGGATATCGCTTCAGCGATAGATTGTGTCGTGGACGGCCGCCACCGCGGCCGTGACGGCGGTTTTGGTTGAAGGCGTTGTGGTGCTCAAGGGACGAGAACGATGGAGCCGGTGGTGCGGCGGCCTTCCATATCGGCGTGGGCGCGGGGGGCATCGGCGAGCGGGTAGGTGCGGCTGACGTCGATCTTGACCACGCCTGAACGCACGACGTCGAAAAGGTCGTTCGTGGTCGCGAGCAGATCCTGGCGGGTTGCGGTGTAGTTGCCGAGGCTCGGGTGGGTGAGGAAAAGCGAGCCGAGCTGACCGAGGCGTCGCGGCGGCAGCGGATCGGGTTCGCCGGAGGCTTCGCCGTAGGAAGCGAGCACGCCGCGTGGCGCCAAGCTCAACAACGAGCCCTCGAATGTCATGCGTCCGACCGAGTCATAGGCGACAGCTACGCCCTTGCCGCCGGTTATCTCGCGCACGCGGGGCGCGAAATCTTCTGATGTGTAGACGATTGTGTGATCACAACCGTTGGCGCGAGCGATTGCCGCTTTCTCGTCGGTGCCGACGGTGCCGATCACGGTGGCGCCGAGGTGCTTTGCCCACTGGCAGAGGATGAGGCCGACACCGCCGGCAGCGGCGTGGACGAGGATCGTGTCGCCGGGTTTGACGCGGTAGGTCTCGCGAAGCAGATAGCGAGCGGTCATGCCGCGCACCATCATGGAGGCGGCGGAGATGTCGTCGATGTCGGCGGGAAGGATCACCGCGCGGGCTGCGGGCACGTTGCGGGCGTCGGCGTAGGCTCCGTCGGGACCGGCGACGCAGGCGACGCGGTCGCCCGGGCCAAATCCGGATACGTCGGGGCCGATGGCATCGACGACGCCGGCGCTCTCGATGCCGAGGCCGGACGGAAGCGGCGGTGGTGTGTGGCCGCCGCGGCGGATGAGGATGTCGCGGAAGTTCACGGCGATTGCCGTGTGGCGCAGGCGGAGCTGGCCAGGGCCGGGCGGTGGCAGATCGACGTTCTCGACGCGCAGAACGTCAGGTCCGCCGGTCGCGTGGAAACGGATGGTTCTGGTCATCGGCTCAACCTTTCAGCGGCTCGGGAGGCTCTTCAACGCTTCATCGTAGAAGCTCGTGTCGATATAGCGTTCGGCGGGCGGGGCGACGCCGCCCCATTGGCCCTCGAGTTCGGC
>CANJPN010000465.1 GCA_947475855.1 Bradyrhizobiaceae bacterium | reverse complement strand
TTCCGTCGTTCCACAGGATGGGCAGCAGGCCGGCGGTGATGGCGGTCACAGTCATCATCTTGGGCCGCACCCGCTCGACGGCGCCCACCATGATCGCCTCCCGCAGGTCGGTGGGCGTGAAGGCGCGTCCCTCCCCCGTGCATTGCGCGCGCCGGGTCGCCAGCGCTTGGTCGAGGTATATTAGCATCACCACGCCGGTCTCGGCAGCGACACCTGCCAGGGCGATGAACCCGACCGCGACCGCCACGCTCATGTTGAAGCCCATCGCCCATACGAACCACAGGCCACCGACCAGGGCGAAGGGCAAGGACAGCATCACGATCAGGGTTTCGGCGATGCGACGGAAATTGAGATAGAGCAGGACGAAGATCAGCAACAGGGTCGCTGGCACGACCAGCTTCAGCTTGGCCTCGGCTCGTTCGAGATATTCGAACTGGCCGCTCCACACGGCATAGGTGCCGGGCGGAAAGACCACCTTGCCCTGCACTGCCTTGCGGGCGTCGGCGACAAAGCCCGCGAGATCGCGGTCGCGGAAATCGACAAAGACATAGACGGCGAGCTGGGCGTTCTCGGTGCGGATCGTGGTCGCGCCCTGCGTCAACCGCACGTCGGCAAGCTGGCCGAGTGGCAGCATGCCGCCTCTCATGGTCGGAATCAGCACATCCGAGGCGATGGCGCGCGGATCGGATCGGAAGTCGCGGGGATAGCGCACGTTCACCGAGTAACGCTCGCGTCCTTCGACCGTGGTCGTCACCGTCTCGCCGCCCAGCGCACTGGCCACTGCCTGCTGCACCTCCTCGATCATGACGCCGTATTGGGCAAGCTTGCCGCGATCCGGCACCACGTCGAGGAAATATCCGCCCGTGACTCTCTCCGCATATGCGGAGGTCGTGCCGGGAACGCCACGGATCGCCGCCTCGACCTGGCGCGCGGCGATTTCCAGCTCGGCATAGTCGCGGCCCAGCAGCTTGATGCCGACCGGCGTGCGAATCCCGGTCGCCAGCATGTCGATACGGGCCTTGATCGGCATGGTCCAGGCGTTGCTCACGCCGGGAAACTGAAGCGCCTGGTCCAGCTCGGCGATCAACCTGTCGATGTTCATGCCCGATCGCCACTCGGCTTTCGGCTTGAGGTTGATAATCGTCTCGAACATCTCCAGCGGCGCCGGATCGGTTGCGGTCGCAGCCCGCCCGGCCTTGCCGAACACCGAGGCCACCTCGGGAAACGACTTGATGATCTTGTTCTGCGTTTGCAGCAGCTCGGCGGCCTTGGTCATCGAAAGGCCGGGCAAGGTTACGGGCATGTAGAGCAGCGTCCCTTCGTCGAGGCTGGGCATGAACTCGGCCCCCAGGCGCATCGCCGGCCAGGCCGTTGCGGCGAGAGCGGCCACAGCGACAGCGACGGTAAGCAGCCGCGCCCGCAGCACCAGCCGGATCATCGGGCGGTAGAGCCAGACCAAGGCCCGGTTCAGTGGATTGCGTCGCTCCGGCAGGATGCGTCCACGCACGAACAACATCATGAGGGCCGGCACCAAGGTGACCGACAACAGCGACGATGCCGCCATGGCGAGGCTCTTGGTCCAGGCGAGCGGCTTGAACAACCGCCCTTCCTGGTCCTCCAGGGCGAAGATCGGCAGGAACGACACGGTGATGACCAGCAGGCTGAAGAACAGTGCAGGTCCCACCTCGACAGCTGCCGCGACGATGGCCTCGTTGCGCGACCGGCCCGGCTCCAACCGCTCCAGGTGCTTGTGGGCGTTCTCGATCATGACGATCGCGGCGTCGACCATGGCGCCGATCGCGATGGCGATGCCACCGAGGCTCATGATGTTGGAGCCGATGCCCAAAACGTGCATGGCGATGAAGGCCATCAGCACACCGACCGGCAACGTGACGATGGCCACCAGGGCGGAGCGCACATGCAGCAGGAACACGATGCACACCGCGGCCACCACCAGGCTTTCCTCGATCAGGGTCGTCTTCAGCGTGGCGATGGCCCGATGGATCAGTTCCGAGCGGTCGTAGACGGTCTCGATACGCACGCCCTCTGGAAGGCCTGACGCGATATCCCGCAGCCTGGCTTTCACATGGTCGATGACGTCGAGCGCATTCTGGCCGAAGCGCTGCAGCGCGATACCGCCAACCGCCTCGCCCTCGCCGTTGAGTTCGCTCACGCCGCGCCGCTCGTCGGGGCCGATCTCGATCCGCCCCACGTCGCGCATCAGCACGGGCGTTGGCCCATCGGCCTTGATCACGATCTGCTCGAGATCGGCCGGGCTGGCGATATACCCGCGCCCGCGTACCATGAACTCGGTTTCCGCCATCTCGACCACGCGGCCGCCGGTCTCGCGATTGGAGGCGCGGATCGCCTCGATCACCCGGCTGAGCGGCACGCCGTAGCTGCGGAGCTTCAGCGGATCGACCACGACGTTGTATTGCCGCACGAAGCCGCCGACGCCCGCCACCTCGGCCACGCCCTGCGCCTTGGCCAGACCGAAACGGATGTACCAATCCTGCACCGAGCGCAGCTCGGCCAGCGTGCGGTTCGCGCCTACGACGACGTACTGGTAGACCCAGCCGACACCGGTCGCGTCCGGCCCCAGCGCCGGCCTGATCCCGGCGGGCAGTTTCGCGGTGCCCGAACTCAGGTACTCCAGCACGCGGCTGCGCGCCCAATAGATGTCGGTGCCGTCCTCGAAGATGACATAGACGAACGACACGCCGAAGAAGGAGAAGCCGCGCACCGCCCGGCTCTTCGGAACGGCAAGGAGTGCCGTGGTCAGCGGATAGGTGACCTGGTCCTCAACCACCTGAGGCGCCTGCCCCGGCATCTCGGTATAGATGATGACCTGCGTATCCGAGAGGTCGGGGATGGCGTCGAGCGACAGGCGTCCCACCGCGTACAGGCCGCCGCCGACGATGGCCGCCGTGGCGATCAGGACCAGCAGCAGGTTGCGCCCCGACCAACGGATCACGCCGGCGATCATTTGGCTTCTCCCGAGCCGAACGCGGCCAGCGCCGCCCGGATGTTGCTTTCGGCGTCGATCAGGAAAGTGGCCTGCGTCACGACCCTTTCGCCGGGCTGCACGCCCTCCAGCACCTGCACCCAACCGGGCACACGCGCCCCGAGTCTCACCGGGCGTGGCTCGTAATGGCCTTCGCCGCGCTCGATCAGCACGACCTGCCGCCGGCCGCTGTCGATCACTGCCGACTCCGGTACGGCGACGCGGCTGCCGTCGAGCGGCGTCTCGATCTCCGCCGTGGCGGCCATGTCGGCGCGCAGCCTGCCATCGGGATTGGCGACCTCGATGCGCAACCGCGCCGTGCGGCTCTCCTTGCCCATGCCTGGATAGATGAAGGTGACGCGGCCCTCGAAGGCTTGCTCCGGCCAGGCGTTCACCGAGACGCGCGCTGTGGCACCTATCCTCACGAAGGCAAGGTCCTGCTCATAGACCTCGGCGATAACCCACATATTGGAGGTGTCGACGATACGGAACAGCGTCTCGCCGGCACGAAAGCGCGCGCCTTCGACCGCCATCTTCTCGATCACCGTGCCGCCGACCGGAGAGGGAATCGCAATGGTGCGCGGCCGCTCGCCGCGACGCAGCTTTTCCAGCTCCGCTTCGGGATAGTCGAAGTTGCGCAGCTTCTCCGAGGCATAACCGCTGCGGCCAGCCAGTATCCATTCCTGTTGCAGCACGTTCAGCTCGGGGCTGTAGACCTCGAACAGGGTCTGGCCTTGCGCCACGGCATCGCCGGTCGCGTTGACGGCGAGCTTCTCGATCCAGCCGCTGAACTTGGGCGCCACGACAACCTGGCGGCGCTCGTCGAATTGCAGGGCGGCGAAGGCTCGCACGCTTCGCGAAAGGGCGCGCTCGCGGACTTCCTCGCTGCGCACGCCCAGCCGCTGCACCTTGTCGAGACTGATCTTCACCGTGCCTGGACCGTCGCCGGCCCCGTCCTCGCAGACTGCGATGTAGTCCATGTTCATCGAATCCTTCCTGGGCACCGGCGAAGTGTCGGGCGTGCCCATCGGATTGCGGTAGTACTTCACTTTGCCGCCCGGACAGGCGGGGTCGGCGGCCTGCGCAACGAAGGAGGCGGCGACAGCCAACAGAGTGGCGCCGGCAACGCCGGGCCACGTTCTTGCAACGAAATTCATGAATCCCTCCACGATGCGGCGCGCGCAAAAGCGCGCCGGCTCAAGCCGACCGACGAAGGGTCAGAGCCGTGGAGGGAAAGGGTCGGGTGGCCGCGACAGGCCGCTCAGGGTGATCGTGCGAAGCGACCAATGGATCCTGCTGGAACCGGTCGCCGGCAGCGGGACAACTGTAACCGCCAGGGATGGTGCCGCGCCGGTGCAGGCCTGCACGCAGGTCGCTGTCGGGGCTGGGCAGGACGTGCTGCCGCAGTCGTCGCAATGGTTGCAGGGTGCGTTTGCTGTGCTGCGCTCCGCGACCGGCGCGCTGGCCGGTACGGCCGCCGCGGCCACAGTCGTGACGCTGCCTGCTAAAACAGCAAGACAGCCCAGAACGGCAGCGAAGGCAGGAAAGCGCATCATCAGTCGATAATGCGCTGCCCGACGCGCACTGCCAAGGGCGGCGAGATCACGGACGCGCGATGTTCGCGAACTCAGTGCAAGATACACTTTTTGTACTAAGTGGCACGCTGGGCTAACCCGCGCTTGGGCTTCGCTTGCCCGGGCGGCAGCTCTGCTCTGCACGTTCGCAATGGGAGCTAAAATCGCCTCCGAGTATTTGTTTCCGAGGCGATTGACGCGGCTAGCGCCGCTGGCCGAGGAAGCTCATCAGGAACTGGAACAGGTTCACGAAATCGAGATAGAGGCTGAGCGCGCCAAAGATCGCAACCTTCTGAGCGGCGTCGCTCCCGGAAGCCGCGGCATACTGTTCCTTGATCTTCTGGGTGTCGAAGGCGATGAGCCCGGAGAAGATCAGAACCCCGACAGCTGAGATGACGAAGCTCATCGTGCCGGATGGCCAGATCATATTGACGATTCCGGCCAAGATCAGGCCGACGACGCCCATGAACAGGAACTTGCCCACGGCCGTGAGGTCGCGCTTGGTCGTGTAACCATAGAGGCTGAGGGCGCCAAACGCGGCGGCGGTCACGAAGAACGTTCGAGCGACCGAGGCCCCCGTGTAGCTAAACAACAACAGCGACAGGCTGACGCCCATCAGTGCCGTGACTGCCCAATAGACCGCCTGAATCGACATTACGCTCATCTGCGCGGCGCGGAAGGAGGTCAGCAGCAACAAGCCGAGGGGCGCGAAGATTGCGACCCAGCCGAGCATATTGAGGCCAACC
>CANJPN010000464.1 GCA_947475855.1 Bradyrhizobiaceae bacterium | reverse complement strand
GGGCGCGCGCTGAACCTCGATTCGATCCGCCAGTTCGTTCTGTTCGTCACGTCCGGTGGAACCGTCGAGGTCACGGCGTTTCGAACCGGCGGTGCAGGAGCGGCGTCAACGACCGCCACGGCGGCTCCATCGACCGTAGCGGCCGCTTCCACAACTAGCTCAACTGCGCTCGATCTCGGGCGCGGGCCGCTGCCGATCACACACATGGCAACGCCCCCCGCCAAGCTCGCGCCGGGCGACGTGATCGAGATCACAGGCACCGTGCGTGGCGGCGATACCAACGTCGTGCTGCGCGTCGACGACAAGTGGGGCGCGGAGTTCGCAGATCGTTTCAATGGCGACAAGACGTTTCCGCCGGGAACTTTCACGTGGGTCGTCCCGGCCAGCGCAATTAAAGCAGGCAACGGGCGCGCGCTGAACCTCGATTCGATCCGCCAGTTCGTTCTGTTCGTCACGTCCGGTGGAACCGTCGAGGTCACGGCGTTTCGAACCGGCGGTGCAGGTGGGGTATCTGTTGGAACGACCAGTTCACCCGCGCCTGCCGTTGCGAAGTCGGGCATCCCAGCGCCAAAGTCCCTTCCGACAGGCCGCGGCACCATGCGCTTCGAGCCCAATGGTCCAGTCGACGCTTCCGGGCGCCAACTCGTGGTCGAAGGCACGCTCGAGGGCAACGGTTCGATCGGTGTTCTCTTGAGAGTCGACGACCATCAGTCGAAAGACTATCCGAGCCGGGTCGGAATTGAGCGGACATTGCCGCCTGGGCCTTTCCGCTTCCAGGTCGGCCTTGATGGCCTGCGCACGCCCAATGGTCGCACGATCGACGTCCGAAACGTGCGCCGGATTATCTTCGGGGCATATCCAGACAACAGGAACGTCGTCGTATCACGGTTCGATCTAGCCGAAGTGCAAGGGCTGGCCGACGGCGCAGTCGGCTTTGCGCTCGGCGCCAAGGAAGCCACTTTGCCCAACGGTTTCGAGCGAATTGCGCCGGGAGATCCACGTCTTTCGGGCCCTGCCGTAACTGCTGTCAGAAGGTCGAGACCCGATCCACTCGTCGCGAATGGCTTGCGCGGGCTCAGCCGCATTCGGCTCGCGGCGCCGCAGGGCAGAGCGCGCGTCACCATATGGAGCGAAGATCCGGGCGATTGGGAGACGTTGCCGCAATTCCTCAACCGCACGATCCGCATCAACGGTGTGTCGCTGATTGCCGATAAGCTGACACCGGCGGAGTGGCTCTCGCGGAGATATCTGAGGGGCAGATGGCAGGAGCATGACGCCGCCAGCGACACGTGGTCGGCCTATGGCGCCTTGCGCGGCGACCGGCGGACGGCCGAAGTCGACGTCGGCAAGGAGGGCATCACGATCGAAATCGACGGTGGATCGATAGAAGAACGGTTCGTTTCCGCCGTTTTGATCGAGAACGCCGGTTCCACCAAGGCGCTTGCCCAGGTCGAGAACGAGAGAGCCGAATACTATCGGTCCAACTGGCGCACCGTTCCAGCAAAGGAGATCCGCGGCTCGTGGCCGTTCTCCGGCATCACCGAGAGCGCGCGAGTTCATCTTGATGCATCGACCACGAAACCTATGCCTCGGCATTCTGCCCTGAATGCGAAAATCGCACCGGGCAGCGGCGCCCGCCTTTTGCTTGAAGCTTCATCAGCACAGCGCATCGCCAACCCCGTCGTGAGCGTCGGCGAGCCCAAGCGGGCAGGCGGCGGCCCCTCGCTGCCCACCCGCATCTGGGCGGGTCTATGGAAGCTTACCCAGCGCGATATGTCCTCCTCGCTGCACACCTTGTGGGACGAACAGCTGATGAGCGATGTCGGCCGGCTCGATATCAAGCCGGCGAGCGCTGATGGTTCGCCGAGCCGCCGCTACGAGCTCTGGGTCGATGTGCCCGAGAACGCTCCAGCCGGCGTTTATCACGGGTATGTGCGTATCGGTACGGCGGGCGCACAGGACGAAGTTCCGATCGAGATCGAAGTCCTCAAGACCAAACTGCCGCCGCTGCAGAAACCCGTCGGATTCTACCTCGAGTACGCGGCCCATCTGTCGTGGCGCGGGGCCACACGGCTCGATCGCGAGCGGCAGGCCAAATGCGATCTCGACTTGTTCGCAAAGCTCGGTCTCAACGGAACTGCGCCGCCCAATTCAGCGCCACTGCGCGATGGACTGGAAATCTTCACCGCAGAAAACCAGGCCGCAAAGACGGCCGGCGTAGCGCCAGGGTGGCTGCTCTACGATCCGCTCAGGGGCCTGAGGAACGCATTTGGAGACGATCGCGCTGCCCTTATCGGCGCATCGGCGGTCGCCAATCTGAAGCGTCAAGGCGTGCCCATGCCAGTGTTCACTGCAGCCGACGAACCCGGCAACCCCGAGCAGTTCTCCAAGGGACTTCAGCCATGGATGGCGGCGTTGCGGAAGGCCTCTCCCGACTTCAAACTTGCAGGCCATCTCAACCATCCAGGCGATGCTTCACACGTTGGTCTATTCGACGTGGCCATCATCAACAGTGGCTTCGGACTCGATTTCGCGACCATAGACCGTGTCGCCAACAGTGGTAAATCCGTGTGGATTTACAATACTTTCGAGCCACGATTGACGGCTGGCTTGTGGCTCACATACTCAAGAGCGGAACGGTACGTGCAATGGCACGCGCGGATGCCAACAGCTGATCCTTACGATCCGTTGGACGGAAGGGAAGTCGACGTGCAGGTCATCTATCCCGCCGAAACCATTTGTCAGGCAACACCCGACATCCATCGCGACCTGCTTCGGCTGGCTGATGGCGGAGTGGACCAGAGGTGGCTGCTTTGGCTTCGATCGCGGAACGAGCCCGAAGCGAAGCAACTGGCACAGAAAATGCGTGAACGTCTGGGCACGAGTTGGTCGAGTGCGGTGCGCCTCAGCGACAAGGATATCGCAGCGATGAGAGCCGAAATCGTGGCGCTCGCCCAAAAGCTCGATAAGTAAATTCGAAAATCAGTCGGCAAGATCCTTCAGCGGCATATCCGGGTAACGAGCAATGGATACTTCTCTGTATACGGCGTTAATCCAGGCGGCCTGGCGGCGACGGCATTTGATTGCCTGGCCACTCATGATCCTGCTGCCGGTGAGCATCATCGTCGCCTTGCTGATGCCACGTCAGTATCAAGCATCAGCGCTGATCATGATTCCCGAAGCGCCTGGCTTCGGCAGCAACCAAGGCGGCTATGCCTACTCGCAGGACATGGCGGCGAAGATGAAGGGCGTCGATGCCCTTCTCAAGAGCGATTACATTCTCGCCGATGTTCTATCGCGAGATACCGACGCAAAGAAGGACGCCGGCCCGATCAACGACCGCATCAACGATCTGCGCAAGCGGCTCGGTACGAAGCAGGTCAGCGACAATTTCGTTCAGGTCACGCTGAGCGGCGGCGAAAAGGATGGTCTCGGCGATCAGCTCAACTCTGTGCTCGCAAGTCTATTCGAAGGTCTGCTCACGCCGACCCAATCGGCCAACGACGCTGTGACGTTCGTCGCTCGCCAGCGGCAAGCGGAGATCGAGGTCATCGAGCGCCGGATCAAGGAAGTCGAAGCGCGGGAGCCGAAGCTCACCGAAGCAATGGTTCGCGAGCACGTCAGCGCCGGCAATTCGGCGGAAGATCGTATCGCTGCCAAACAGCGACTGCTCGACTCGGACCGCGCCAGATTGCAGCGTGAGATCGAAGGCATCGTTGGTGCCGCAACCGCACGGGCGAAGGATCCCAAGGCCGTACCCACCGAAATCCTGCTCGGCCAGATCATCACGGAACGCCGTGCGCAGCTCGATGCACTTTCGCAGAAGGGCGAGGCGCAATCCGATGCCGCGAAGGCCATTGCCAACAGCATCGAGAAGCTGTCGGCGCTCGTTGCACAGCAGAAGGACACTGCGGAACTTGCGGACGAACTCAAGGTCGAACGCGAGCGGGTCGACAACGTGCAGGCGATGGCCCGCAACCTCGCCAGCCTGATGCAGCAGCGCAAGCAGCTTTACGACGAAGTCGACCACGCCCGGGGGCGCTATCGCCAGCTGGTGGAGCGACTGCGTGGAACGAGCGGGGGAGGAGCGGCGCTCAATCTTCTGCGAACGCCAGCCCAAATCCAGATCGTCGATCAGCCGTCCGACCCTACGCGCCCGACGACGTCGCGCTTGAAAATCCTGATGGTCGGCATTGCAGCTTCGATCGTTTTCAGCATCGGTCTTGCGACCCTTTTCGAGCAACTCGATCCGACTCTCCGCGGCGCCGCGCACCTCGCAGCCGTCACCCAACTTCCCGTGCTCGCCCGTTTCGATACCTGGCCGTCCGACAATTCACCCGACGATGACGATGCGCGAACCAAGAACCGGCCGCGACCACCACTACACACCGTTGCCGGCGGCGGAACTACAGGCGGTCCGACTATCAAGCAAATCCGTTCGTGAGATAGACAATGCAAACCACCGATCGAGGGCCACTCCACGTGGTACATTCAAAACCTGCGGCGAGTGCAGCTGAAATCCAACGTGCACCCATCGAGAGCTTGATGCTCAGCCTTGGCAAGCTCGGCGTTCGCGTCCTCGCCGTCGTGGCCCCCACCGGTGCGCAGGAGGTCCGGCCGCTGTCACGCGCGTTGTGCGCAAGTTTTGCCGCTGCCGATAACAAAACGGTGCTGATCGATCTCGACCCCGCAGATGCGACAGATGAAAGCGATCCAGGCTGGAACCCGGGCCTCAAGCTCACTACGATGCACACCCAGCGCGATCCCGCGGGATATGATCTCGTCGTCAGCCGCCCGACCGCGCAGACGCGGCCGCTGTTCAACAACCTGGCGCATTTCCGACGCGCACTGACCGAAGACCTCGGTGCCTACAAGACCGTCATCATCAACCTGACGCCGATTTTCGAGCCTCGAAGTACGGCGCCGAACCCCATTGCCGTGGCACGCGCGGCAGATGCCGTGATCGTGGTTTGCGGCACTGGCCGAACCGATGCCTCGGATGCCACCAAGGCGGTCACCGACCTGTCGGCTGCGGGATGCAAAGTTATCGGCACAATTCTCGACAACAGCGAAGCCGTTCAAGTGGGGCTGCAAGTGGCCGACAGGGTGGAAAAGCTCAATTTTCTGCCCCCCCGGCTGAAGGATGGTCTCACCACCATTCTGCGGACGAACAAGTTGCTCAATTCCTAGAGCAGCATCCGATCATACGCGATCGCCGGGGGCGATCGAATGATCGGATGAAACTGCTCTAATTTATAGAATCTAGAGCATCTTTATCCGACCAGCGAATCGCTGAAGCGATTCCGTCTGGTCGGATGATGCTCTAGTTTCAATGTATAG
>CANJPN010000463.1 GCA_947475855.1 Bradyrhizobiaceae bacterium | reverse complement strand
TCGAGAACCGGCCCCTCGCCCGTCACGGCATCGCTCGACACAGAGGTTTCCCTTCCCGCGCACCGCGCGAGCCGATACCCGCTATCCCCAGGCGAGGAAGCGCGGTTGCGGGAAGAACTCGTCCAGCGCCTTCTCGCGGCACGCAGAAAGCGCTGCCTGCGCCTCCTCCGCCGCCGCAGACGGACCAGATGCCGCCGGCAGAAGGCCTGCGCCTTTCCAGCATCGACGAACGGAGCGAACCCGTGACGCCCCGCGCCGACCAGCTAACCGCCGACGAAATCATCGCCCTCCTCGGCCTCGCGCCCCACCCGGAAGGCGGCCACTACCGCGAGACGTTCCGCGATCCGATGACGCTGCCCTCAGGCCGCGCCGCGTCGACCGCGATCTACTACCTCCTGCGGCGTGGAGAGCGCTCGCATTGGCATCGTGTCGACGCCGCGGAGATCTGGCATTGGTACGCCGGTGCGCCGCTGATTCTGCGCATCGCACCCGCCAACTCGGGTGCCCGCACGAACCACCGGCTCGGCGCGGACATCGCAACCGGTGAACGCCCGCAGATCGTCGTTCCCGCGGGCTACTGGCAGGCAGCCGAATCTCTGGGCGATTTCACGCTGGTCGGCTGCACCGTCGCCCCCGCATTCGAGTTCTCGGGCTTCGAGATGGCGCCCCCGGGCTTCGAGCCGTGATCCAAGCTCCGGTTTTCCACGACAAACTTGGACCGGAAGTTCGCTGAAAGCCCAGCAATTCGGCACATTTCTGAAACCCACCCGGCGAAGTGTCCGATCGCCCCTTGGCACGGAACCGCGACTCGGAAAACGGTCGGTCAAACGGAGTTCCATTTTGTCCGGTGAGCGCGGGGATCAAGTGCACATGACGCAGGACGCGAAAGAGCCCATTCTGACGGCCATTTTCGTCGATTACGACAACATCTACCTGTCCTTGAAGAAGCGCAGCGAGGAAGCCGCGAAGCGGTTTGCCAAGGATGCGGTCTCCTGGATCAAGGAGATCGAGAACGGCCGCCTGATCACCCCGACGAACTCCCCGACGTTGGGGCGTCCGCGGCGTATCGTCGTCAATCGCTGCTATGGCAATCCGGTTCCCCGCCGGAACGCTCACGACAACTCGACGGACATGACGTCGTTCCCCTTCGTGCGGCATCATTTCCTTCGCGCCGGCTTCGAGGTGGTCGACTGCCCGCCGCTGACCGCCCAGCTCAAGAACTCGTCCGACATCAAGATGGTGATGGACGCGACTGATCATCTCGACCACGCGACACGGTTCGACGAGTTCATCATCCTGTCGGGCGATGCGGACTTCACGCCTCTGTTGCATCGCCTGCGCGCCTACGACCGCCGCACCACGATCTTCGCCAACGACTTCACCGCCGCGGCCTATACCGCGCTGTGCGACGGTGAAGTCCGCGAGGCGAACTTGATGTCGGTTCTGCTCGAGAGTAAGCTCGCCTCGGCCCCAGCCAGCATTGCAGCGGCGACTGTTCCTGCGGCAAGCGCGGTTCCGACGGCACACGTCGCAGCACCTGCATCGGTGCAGATCCCCGCAGCACCTGCGGCGGCAGCGCCCATCGCCCCACAAGTCCCCGATGCCAACGCCATGGAGCGCATGCGCGCCGAGATCGTGGCGGCCGTCACCGTCGCCGTGAAGGCCGCTGGAAGCCCCGTTCCGCTGGAGGCGCTCGCCGAGCGGACCACGCGCGCCCTGGGCCACGACCGCACCGTCGGCACGAATTGGGCCGGTTCCTCGAGCTTCCTCGAGTTGCTGCGCCGTCATCTGCCGCCGGAGATTCGCCTGACCGAGCAGCCTCCGTATCTGGCTTACGAAGCCGCCCGCACGATTGCAGCCCCTGCCGAACGTCCGATGCCGATCCTCGAGCCCCGCACGCCGTTCGAGCGCCAGCCAGAGCCGGCACGCCAGCAGGCGCCCGCGACACGCGCACCGATGGCCGAGACGCCAGTTCCGCAAGCGCCGACCCCGAAGCTGCCCCAGCAGCCCCTGCAACAGCCGCAGTTCGCTCAACAGCGCGAGCAAGCTCCGGTGCCATCTGCGCCGCAGCCGGCACATCACCAACCCGCTGCCCATCAGCAGCAGGGCCAGCCTGCACCGCGCCAAGCCGAGATGGCCGCAGCGATCCAGGCATCGATTTCGCGCATCCACGACGCTTGCCAAGCGCCGCCGCTGTCGCCGCCTGACTACCGTGCTCTGTTCGACGCCATCGCGGCCGAGATCGGCGAGAGCGGATTGCAAGGCAGCCAGACGCTGGCCAGCATCCATACGCGGGCCCAGCAGATCGGGCTGAACGTTTCGCGCGACGACATCCGGTTCGTGATGGAGGTCATCAGCGAAGCCGATCCGTGGTTCGAGCAGGGCACATCGGCCAACCTGTTCGCCGGCCGCTTCCGCAATTTCGTGGTCGCGCGCTGCCGTAGTCAGGGCCTCAGCCTGTCGAGTGACGAACTCGACCTGATCGAGGCATGGTTCGCAGGCGGCACACAGCAGATCGCGCCGCAGTCGATACGGGTACAAGCCCCGTCAGCCGAGATCGGCGCGGCACCTGCACCACGCCAGCTCGGCCAGGACGGCGGCGACCCCGAACAGTTCCCCAAGATCCTCCGCACCCGGCTCCGCGGCTGATCCGAAGACATCCCCGATTGCGACGACCGGCGGGGCAACCTGCCGGTCGTTTTCGTCCAGAACGCCCTCGACGCCTCACGACGTCGTAAGCCCCGTGCAAGAGGCCGCGCCCGCTAGAACCGGTTCATCGACCGCCCCGCCGACAAATCCCGCACCCGAAACGAAAAAATGGAGGGGGTTTGGGGGATACTTCCCCCAATAGGGCGCGGGACTAGTGTGGCCTCGCCGCGAATTCGTCGACCGAACGCGAAACGGCCGCCGGGTTGCCCCGACGGCCGCTCTCAATTCTTTCGAACAATGAAGGAAGCTATCAACCGCCCTTGACCGCCTTGGCGACCTCGGCCGCGAAGTCTTCTTCCTTCTTTTCGATGCCGTCTCCGAGCTGATAGCGCACGAACTTCGTAATCTTGATCGGCGCCCCGACATCCTTTTCCGCGGCCTTCGTGGCCTCGGCGATAGTCGCCTTTCCGTCGATCACAAACACCTGCTGGGTCAGCACGACGCTGCCGAAGAACTCCTTACGAAGCCGTCCCTCGCTGGCCTTGGCAAGGATCTCGTCTGACTTGCCGGCGTTGCGCGGCTCTGCCTTCGCCTGCTCGACGTAGATCGCGCGCTCGCGGTCGACCACGTCCTTGGCGAGTTCGTCCTGATTGACGACGAGCGTGGTCGCCGTTGCCGCGATGTGCATCGCGATCTGACGCCCGAACTCCAACAGTTTGGCCTTGTCGCCAGCGCTCTCGAGCGCGACGAGCACGCCGATCTTGCCGCAACCATCAGCGATCTTGTTATGCAGGTAGTCGGCGACGACGCCCTGGCCGACGCTGATCGCTGCGGTACGGCGAACACCCATGTTCTCGCCGATGGTCGCGATTGCTTCCTGGACGAACGCTTCTACCGTCTGGCTCGTGCCGGGATATTTGGCGGCCAGCAGCTTGGCGATGTCACCGTTGGCGGAAGGCGCCTGCGACGTGACCTTGCGGACCATGTCCTGGAACTTGTCGTTGCGCGCGACGAAGTCGGTCTCGGAGTTCACTTCGACAACCGCACCCGTGTTGCCGGCAACGATCGCACCGATCAAACCTTCGGCCGCAACTCGTCCTGACTTCTTGGCCGCCTTCGACAGGCCCTTCTTGCGCAACCAGTCGATGGCGGCATCCAAGTCGCCGGCGTTCTCGTCCAGCGCCTGCTTGCAGTCCATCATGCCCGCGCCCGAACGCTCGCGCAGGTCCTTGATCATCGCTGTCGTGATCGCTGCCATGATGCTCTCTCCATGAAAATCGGGGTCAGACCCGGACGGTCTGACCCCTCGTGAACGGGGGTTGACCCAGCGTTATCAAACAGCCGCGGCGGCAACCAGCTTCTTGGCCTGATCGACCCAGTTGTCCTTGGCAATCTGGCCCTTGAGGCGGAGCTGACGGTCGAGCAGCGCCATGTTGTCTGCGTCGAGCTCGGCGATCTGCCAGAAGTGGAACACGCCGGAGTCGTTGAGGCGAAGCTCGATGCGCGGGCTGATGCCCGAAATCCGCTTGAGATCGTCGGCCTCGCCGCGAGCACCTTCGATGCCGACGAACCGGCCAGGCTTGCCCTCGAGAACCTCGGTCGGCGGAGCCTCGGACGCGCCGATGTCGACGCCCGAAGAAGCCTGACCGCGCTCGATGCCGTCGATAGCGGCTCGTGCCACGAGATCGCAATACAGCGTGATCGCGCGGCCGGCGTCGTCATTGCCCGGAATAGGGAAGTCGATACCATCCGGATTGCAGTTCGTATCGACGACCGCAATGATCGGAATACCCAGCTTGCGGGCTTCGGCGATCGCGATCTGCTCCTTGTTCGTGTCGATGACGAACAGAAGGTCCGGCGTGCCGCCCATTTCCTTGATGCCGCCCAGCGCCTGGTTCAGCTTCTCGCGCTCACGCGTGAGGTTCAGCAGCTCCTTCTTGGTGCGGCCGCCGCCATCGCCTGCGAGAATGTCGTCGAGCTGACGCAGACGACGGATCGAGTGGGAGATCGTCTTCCAGTTGGTCAGCGTGCCGCCGAGCCAACGATGATTGATGTAGTACTGCGCGCTGCGCTTGGCCGCTTCCGCGATCCCGTCCGCAGCCTGCCGCTTGGTGCCGACGAACAGAACGCGGCCGCCTCCGGCTACGGTGTCGGAGATCTTGACCAGCGCCTGATGCAGAAGAGGCGTCGTCTGGGTCAGATCGAGGATGTGGATCTTGTTGCGCGCGCCGAAGATGAAGTCGCGCATCTTCGGGTTCCAGCGATGCGTCTGGTGACCGAAATGCACGCCAGCCTCGAGCAGCTGGCGCATGTTGAACATAGGCAGCATGGGTATCTTCCTTTTCCGGTTTGCCGCCGCGGACGGAGAAGGCATGCCAAGTCGGAGCAAAACCCATGGAAGGCCCATGGTGTAGTTGTATCGACGAGGAAGCCCACCGGAGCGTGCTGACGGGGCTTTTGATCCGCCAGAACGCAGTGTCCGCGTGTGAGATGGTGCGCGTTCTAGTGTGCGGCGCGGGAAATGGCAAGGGGTAAGCCCCAAATTGCCAGGGTGATCGCTCGAAACCACAGCGCTTTCCATCTTGTGGGATTCCCAATGCCTGATTCGGTGTGATTCATGGGGTGCACCCGAATCAGCAGGGGGCACCCATGGCCAGATCGCAGGCGACGCCGGGCATTCTCGACCACTTCTCGG
>CANJPN010000462.1 GCA_947475855.1 Bradyrhizobiaceae bacterium | reverse complement strand
GTGCCTCCGGACTGCTGCGTGAACGCATCGAGAAAGGCGAGCAGACACACGTATTCGCCTCGGCCGATACCGGGTATCTCTAGCGGTTCGACGAGTTTGGGCGGACCGACCGACCGTTCGCCGCCTTCGCTCGCGTGGCATCGGGCAAAGCGGCGCTCGGCAGGCACGGAATAGGCGCAGCTGACTGACTTGGAGGCCCATGTCGATGCAAGTTGATCGCCGGACACTGACGATTGGAGCCGTCGCTGCGCTCGCCGCACCGAGGCAGGTGCGTGCTGCGCGCGAGGTCACGGACTCCGCTGGCCGCAAGGTCGCGCTGCCCGACCGCATCGGCCGCGTGTTCGCAGCGGGCGGCCCCGCCGCCGTCGCCGTCTATGTGCTGCGTCCCGACGCCATGGTCGGCTGGCCGCGCGAGGTGCGGGACGAGGAGAAGGCCTACGTATTGCCGGGTGTGCGCGATTTACCCGGCGTCGGGCTCATCACGGGCCGCGGCGACACGGCAAACGTCGAGCTGCTGCTCAAGACCAAGCCAGAGCTGATCGTCGACTTCGGCTCGACCCGCGGCACGTTTGTTTCTTTGGCCGACAGCACACAGAGCCGAACGGGCATTCCCTATGTGCTGATCGACGGGCGCTTCGAGGCGACGGCCGCGTCGC
The DNA here is from genome assembly GCA_947475855.1 of Bradyrhizobiaceae bacterium. Taxonomy (GTDB): domain Bacteria; phylum Pseudomonadota; class Alphaproteobacteria; order Rhizobiales; family Hyphomicrobiaceae; genus CAMDPA01. Next base: position 4,696 of record CANJPN010000462.1, on the reverse strand, counting down.
TGCGCCTCCTCGGCAGCATGCTCGGTGTGCCCGAGCGCGGCGAGGCCCTGGCACGCTATGCCGAGGACCTGTTCGCGCGTGTCGACAAAGCGGTCGCCAGCGTGCCCGAGGCGCAGCGCCCGCGCGTCTACCTCGCGCGCGGGCCCGATGGTTTGGAGACCGGCCTCAAGGGTTCGATCAACACCGAGATCATCGAGCGCGCGGGCGGGCGCAACGTCGCCGACGGCGGCGACCAGCGGCGCGGCATCGCGAATGTCTCGCCCGAGCAGGTGCTGCTCTGGAATCCGGACATCGTCGTCACGTGGGACCGCAACTTCTTCGACCGCGTCACGAAGAAACCAGATCCGGTGTGGCAGTCGGTGAAGGCCGTAGCCGAGAAGCGCGTCTATTTGGCACCGACCGCGCCGTTCGGCTGGATCGACAGGCCGCCGTCGCTCAACAGGATGATCGGACTCGCGTGGCTGGCCAATATCTTCCACGCAGAGAGGTTTCCCTTCGACATCGTCAAAGACACGCGGGCGTTCTACAAGCTGTTTTATGGCGTCGACGTCAGCGACGCCGATCTCGGGACTTTGATCGCATGGGCGGACGGAAACCCGCCGGGAATAGCGGCGCGGCGATGAGCGAGGATGATTCAGGCTTCACCGTCGCACCGTGGATCATGCCAACGCTTGTCGTCGCTGTCGTACTCGCCGCGCTCATCGGTCTGACGGCCGGCGCTTACCCCGTGACCGCCGACGGCATGATGCGCGCGCTCGGCAAGCTGCTCACCGGCGCAGCGCCCCAGACGCCGGAGGAGCGCGTGCTGCTGTCGATCCGCGGCCCGCGCGTGTCGGCCGGGCTGATCGTGGGCGCGGCACTGGCGGGCGCCGGTGTCGTGTACCAGGGCCTGTTCCGCAATCCGCTCGTTTCGCCCGACGTCCTTGGTGTCTCGGCCGGTGCAGGTCTCGGCGCTGTCGTCGGCATCTTCCTGTCATTGCCGGTGCTCGCCATACAGGCCTTCGCGTTCGCAGGCGGGCTCGCCACCGTGGCACTGGTCTACGCCATCGCGGCAGCCGTGCAGGGGCGCGATCCGACGCTCGTGCTGGTGCTCGGCGGCGTTGTCGTCGGCTCGCTCGCAGGCGCTGCGATCTCACTCCTGAAAATCCTCGCCGACCCCTATGACCAGCTTCCGGCGATCACATTCTGGCTGCTCGGGAGTATCGCCAGCACGCGCGCGAGCGACGTATGGAGCGCGTTGCCGGCCGTCGTGATCGGCCTCGTGCCGCTGGTGCTGCTGCGCTGGCGCATCAACGTGCTTTCGCTTGGCGACGAAGAGGCGCGCTCGCTCGGAGTCGAAGCTGGCCGCGTGCGTGCGGTGGTGATCATGGCCGCGACGCTGATCACGGCGAGCGTGGTCGCGATCTCGGGTGTGATCGGCTGGGTGGGCCTCGTCATTCCGCATATCGCGCGCATGCTGGTCGGCCCGAATTTCGAGCGCCTCCTGCCCGCCGCGATGCTGATGGGCGCAGCATACCTCGTGCTGGTCGACACGCTGGCGCGCTCATTGGGCCGGATCGAGGTGCCGATCGGCATACTGACCGCAGTCGTCGGCGCGCCTTTCTTCCTGTGGCTGTTGTGGCGCGGCCGGCATGGGTGGTCGTGATGCGGCTCGAAGCGCACGATCTCGCATTCGGCTACCCGGAGCATCCGGTCGGGCGCAACGTGTCGCTGTCGGTGCAGCCGGGTGAGGTGCTGTGCCTGCTCGGCCCGAATGGTTGCGGAAAGACGACGCTGTTCAAGACGCTGTTGGGCCTGCTGCCCGCGCAAGGCGGCCACGTCGAGCTTGGCGGCGACGCGCTTGCGACGCTGCCCCGCCGGGAGATCGCGCGCCGGATCGCCTACGTACCGCAGGCGCAAAGCGGCGTCTTCCCCTACACCGCGCTCGACCTCGTCCTGATGGGCCGCACCGCGCATCGCGGGATGTTCGCAGGACCGAAGCGCGAGGATCGTTCGATCGCGCGCCATGCCCTCGTCGACCTCGGCATCGGTGGCCTCGCCGAGCGTGATGTGACACGCCTTTCCGGTGGGCAACGCCAGCTTGTCATCGTCGCCCGAGCCATCGCTCAGGCTGCCCCATTGATCGTGATGGACGAGCCGACCGCCAGCCTCGACTTCGGCAATCAGGTCGTGGTGCTGACCGAGATCAAGCGGTTGGCCGAACTCGGCGCCGGCATCGTGCTCTCGACACACGATCCGGACCATGCGTTTGCTGTGGCGCACCGTGTGGCGCTGATGCGCGATGGCGCGATCGTCGCCAGCGGCGTTCCATCCGAGGTCCTTACGGCCGATCGCCTCAAGGCCGTCTACGGAGTGCAGGTCACGATCGAACGGCTGACCACAGGGCAGACCGTTTGCGTGCCCTGCATGGCAAGGCGCTAGAATTCGGGAGTGAGCGTTCAATCAGCGCAAGAAGAACGCTCGCAAGAACCAGAATGCTAGCCAGATCGACTACGACTATGACTACGCCTCGCGGCTCCGCGGTGAGATCGGCGCGGTGGCCTCCGTCGACGACATCCGTTTCCACCCGCAGGAGCGCACTTGCGTTCGCATCACCATGACCAAGCTGTTTTGAGGGATAATCGGCGGAAGGGCTGCGACAGCCATGCCGCTTGCCAAGGCACGACGCATGTGTGTGAATGTCGAGGTCATAGCTCAGGAGGGATGTTTTGCGTCGAGCCGGCGCCATTGCTGCGATGTTGGCCTGCGTCGTCTATACGATGCTGGCGACGTGGCATGGCGCGCTGTTGCAGTCGGCCAAGGCGCAGGCGAGCACCCCGGAGGCGCTACTCGAACAGAGCTTGAAGACCGCCATCTGTCACAACGTGGTGGAAGGACAAGTTTCGATCCCTGATGCCGCGCCGGCTCAAGAGGAGCCCGGAAATCCGAGTTCCGGCTGCCCCGTCTGCAAGGGGCTTGCGGCTTGCCCGCTGATTCTGCTCGTTGCTGCCGAACTGGGATTGCTGGCGCCGACCGATGCAGCGGTCGACTTCGTCTGGAGCGACGAGAGCGCTTCGCAGCGCGCGTTGATCACGCCGCGCAGCCGTGGACCCCCTCTGCCTGTCTGACAACTGATCTCGCAGCCGGAACTGCGCCTTGGTGCGCGCATGCAGTGCGCGGCCATGGCGGCCATCGTGCATTGCACGCCAGCGATCCGGCCCTCGGCATCTCTTCAGACAGGTTCACCATTCATGTCTCGCGAAACAACCACCGCATCGCGGCTGGCCGTGACGCTTGCCGTCAGTGCATTCACGGCGGCGACCACGGCTCTGGCTCAGACCACTTCACCACCAGCCTCAACGCCACCAGTTTCTCCACCGGCGACCGTCGTGGCTCCTCAACCGGCGGTCGCTGGCTCGGTCGCCGTGCCGCAGGTTGTCGTCAAACCTGCCGAGCCGAAATCGGAAAAGGCCGCCGCGCAGGTTCGTCGCGCACCAGCGCCCCTTGCTGTGCAGCAGCCGGCTTCGCCCCCGCCTACGCTGCCTCCGGCCCCCGCCCCGGCAGTGGCCTCAACGCCGTCACCGGGCGCTCCCAGCGTCTACGCTGCACCGAGCGGCCAGACCGTGACGACCGTCGACCGCACAAGGCACGAGAACACACCAGTGTTCAGCGTAGGCGACCTGATCCAGGACGTGCCGGGTATCTCGATCAAGCAGGGCAACGGCCCGCGCGACATGGGGCTGTCGATCCGCGGTTCGAACGCGCGCAATGGTTTCGGTGTGCGCAACATCGTCGTGTTGGAGGACGGCTTTCCGGTGACGCAGCCCGACGGTCTGTCGCGCACCGATCTGATCGACCCGCGCGCCTACGGCGGCGTCGACGTGTTCCGCGGCCCGTCGTCGGTGTTGTTCGGAAACTATGCGACCGGCGGCGCGATCAACTTTCGGCTCCGGCCCGGCGGCGAAATCAACGGCTGGGAGCAGGGTGTCGACGTCGGCAGCTTCGGCTATCTCAACAACTATACGGCGCTCGGCGCCAAGGCCGGCGCGTTCGAGGCGTCACTGTTCATGAGTGACGTGCGCGGCGACGGCTACATTCGCCACAGCGCGTTCAACACGCAGACCGTCAACTTCCTGATGACCGTGAAGCCGACGTCGGAGGACCGGATCATCTTCAAGGTGATCGACAACAAGCTCGAAGGCGACCTCTCCAACCGGCTGACGCTGTCGCAGTTCAATCTCAATCCGTTCCAGCGCGGTTGCGTCGTCGCGGCTGGCGCACCGGCCGGCTGTGCGGTCGTCGGCCTGTTCAACAACGGCTTCAACGGCGCACGCATCAACCGCAGTGCCGACGAGGGCGGTTTTAACCGCGACGACCGGCGCACGATCGCCGGCGTACGCTGGGAGCACGACTTCGGACCGAACACGACATGGCGCAACCAATTCGTCTTCGATAACCGCGACATCACCCAGCCAACCGGCAGCACCAGCGCGATCGGCGTGTTTCCATCCTACAACGCAAGCAGCGATCTCACGATCCGCAACACGGTGTTCGGTTTGCCGGCCACGTGATCCTCCCCCATTGAAGTGGTCCGACTCGAAGTATGGCTTTTGAGCCTGAGGAGGACTGCAATGCCGAAGAAAAGACACAAGCCGGAAGAGATCGTCGTGAAGCTGCGCCAAGTTGATGTGCTTGTGGCGCAAGGCAAGCCGGTTGC
>CANJPN010000461.1 GCA_947475855.1 Bradyrhizobiaceae bacterium | reverse complement strand
GGTGACGCAGTAGGCGTACCGACGACCTTGACCACACTCGGTTCGGTCCGCTCGTGTTCAAGCTTGATCTCCGCTGCCAGCGTCGCGATATCGACGTCACGCTTGGCGAGCGGTGCCAGACAATCGCGGACGAGCCGCGGATCGAGCGTCGGGAGGTCGCCTTGCAGGTTGACCACCAGATCGGCAGTACGGTGAGGATCGACCTTGCGCAGCGCCTCGAAAATCCGATCCGAGCCAGAGGGATGATCCACCCGGGTCATGACCGCCTCGCCCCCGGCTCGTTGGACGACGTCCGCGATGGCTTGGGTGTCGGTCGCCACCACGACGCGGCCAACGCCAGCCTCCATCGCACGCCGCCAGACGTGAACGATCATCGGCTCACCGTGAATGTCGGCCAATGGCTTGTCCGGCAGCCGCGTGGCTTTGAGGCGTGCAGGCACCAGCACGATCGCGCGAGGCATACTCTTATCCCGGTTTGTTGGACACCGACACCTTGACCGGCATCCTGTTGCCAGCATAAGCCACCAGCGGCCGCCCCCAAGTGACAATTGGTCTCGCCGCCAGCCACTAGAACACCGTCGCATAGAGTGGCAAGGGGATGACAGGAGCGCCATACTACCGATAGGGGGAGCATCGCGCCCGACGCGGTTGTTGTTCGGCGCCTGCACGGCATACACTACGCGGCAACAGTGCTGCCAACACTGCTGGCAACAATGTAGCGGTCGGCTCATCGCTGGAGGTTAACGGGGGCATGGACAGCTGGTTTTTCAATAAGATCGCAGGAGCGGTCCTGGCCGCTCTGCTGGTAGCGTTCGGCTCCGGAACATTGAGCCAGATCCTCAGCGGCGGTGGTCACGGCGACGCAGATCACAAAGCCAAGCCGGGCTACGCGCTGCCGGTTACCGCCGGTGCGGCTGCGACGACGGCGGAGGCTCCAGTTGCGTTCAAGTTCTCCGATGTCGGCCCCATGCTGAAGACAGCGAGCGCCGATAACGGTCGGGCCGCATTCGCGCCATGCCGCGCCTGCCATACCGCGGACAAGGACGGCAAGGCGCTCGTCGGACCCAACCTTTACGGCATAATGGGGCGCGACATCGCATCAAGCGCCGGCTTCCCGCGCTACTCGAATGCACTCAAGGGCCAGAAGGGCCCCTGGACGTTCGAAAAGATGGCCGCCTACCTGAACGATCCTCGTGCTGCCGTTCCCGGCAATCAGATGGCCTTTGCTGGCGTCAAGAACAACGCCGATCTCGCCGACCTGCTGGTCTATTTGCGCACCCTGAGCGATTCACCCCAGCCTCTTCCGAACTGACGCAAGCAGCGCGGTTATCCAGCGAAGTGTGAACTGATGGAAGACCCTGCCACTATGTTGGCGGGGTCTTTTGCTATAAAAATCTCTATCGAACCCAGAGAAGCTTTCGAAAATCTGCAGCGAACACCTTCTGATCAGTCCGACAAGGAGTTGCCGAACCAATGCCCATTCCTATGTCGTTCCGGATCAGCCGAAGGTCCGCGCTGGGTTTGGTAGCCGCACTATCGGTCGCAATTCCGCTGATCGCCGGCAGCGCCATCGCGCAACAACGATCCCAGAAGCCGGAGCAGAAGCGCCACGCGATCACCTTGATCGTCGAGCCGGCCTACAAGGCCGACTTCAAGCACTTCGATTGGGTGAACCCGAACGCACCCAAAGGCGGCAATATCAGGCTGTGGGCTGAAGGCTCCTTCGACAACCTGAACCCCTACACGCTGTCCGGTGTTGCGGCAGCGGAGCTGGACAACACCTACGACAACCTGATGGTTCCGAGTGCCGATGAACTCAATGTCATGTACGGCCTCGTTGCCGAATGGGTCTCATACCCCGACGATTTCTCCTCAGTTACCTTCGGATTGCGCAAGGAAGCGCGGTTCCACGATGGTAAGCCGATCACGCCCGAGGATATCATCTTCACACTTGAAGCTCTGAAGAAGGCCAACATCCGTTACGCCCAGTTCTATAAAGACGTCGAGCGCGGCGAGAAGACTGGCCCCAACGAGGTCAAGTTCCACTTCACCGGCCCCGGGAACAGCAAACTTCCCTATCAGGTTGCCGGCCTTCCGGTCCTGCCAAAGCACTATTGGGAAAGCCGCGACCTATCCAAGACCACGCTCGATGTCCCGCTCGGCTCCGGCCCCTATCGCATCAAGGAGATGGATCGCGGCCGGTCGATGGTCTACGAGCGCGTAGCCGACTGGTGGGCCAAGGACCTGCCCGTGAACCGGGGCCAATGGAACTTCGATACCTTCCGCATCGACTACTACCGCGAGCGTACCGCGGCGTTCGAAGCCTTCAAGGCGGGCGGCATCGACTACTGGCCGGAGAACACCGCAAAGTCCTGGGCGACCGAGTACGATTTCCCCGCCGTCAAACGCGGCCTTGTGCAACTCGCGCGATTGACCAACAAACGCCCGACCCCCATGCAGGCGTTCGCCCTCAATCTACGTCGCCCGCAGTTCCAGGATCCCCGCGTGCGCGATGCCTTGAACATGGCGTTCAATTTCGAGGAAATGAACGAACAGCTTCTCTATTCTTCATATATTCGAACCACGAGCTACTTCGACAACTCCGAGCGCAAAGCGACCAGTCTGCCGCAAGGGCGTGAACTGCAGCTTCTCGAAGAAGCCAAAAAGCTCGCGCCGGATGGCGTGCCTGAGGGCACCTTCACGCGAGAGTTCAAACAACCGGTCGGTGGATCTGCGACAGCCCACCGTAAGAATTTGGCCGAAGCCGCCAAACAACTCCAGGCTGCCGGCTACAAGATCGTCGGCACTCAGTTGCGCAATCCAGCCGGCCAGCCGCTCAAGATCGAAATACTGCTCAACTCCCCAGCCTTCGAACGCCACACTCAGAACTATAGCGCCGATCTGAAAAAACTCGGCATCGAAACCAGCATCCGCGTGGTCGACCCAGCCCAATACCAAGCCCGAATACGCTCGTTCGACTACGACATGATCGTTCACGTCGTCCCACAGCAATCCGCCCCAGGCAACGAGCAGCGCCTCTACTGGTCAAGCGAGTTTGCCGAACGGGAAGGCAGCATGAATGTGATCGGCGTCAAGAACAAAGCCGTCGACTTCCTGGTCGAGAAGGTCGTGTTCGCGAGAGACCGAGAGGAGCTGAATGCATCTGTGCGCGCGCTCGACCGCCTGCTGTTGTGGAACAACTACGTGGTTGCCCAATGGAACTATCCCTTCGATCGGATGGCGTACTGGGACAAATTCGGCCGGCCAGAAAAAATGCCGTCGCTGAGCCCCTCGTTCGATCGCACCTGGTGGTGGGACACCGAGCGCGCCAACGCGCTGGCCGCCAAGCGCGCGCAATAGAGCAGCCCGCGCCGGGAGCACCTGAAATCGATGCGAAAAGCGGCAGCCATCCTGATCTCGGCAGCGCTGCTCGTCCTCGCCTCCCGCTGTCCGGCGACTGCCGAACCTCGCCACGGCATCTCCGCGTTCGGCGACCTCAAATATCCCGCCACCTTCCAGCATTTCGACTATGTCGATCCCGCCGCACCGAAGGGTGGCCGGATGGCCCTCGTCGGGGGCGCTTTGACGTTTGATTCCTTCAATCCCTTCATCCTGAAAGGCGAGGCTGCACAAGGCGTCGCAGATCTCGTCTTCGAAAGCCTCATGGTGCGAGCAGCAGACGAGCCCGACGCCATGTACGCAGCGATTGCGCGCTCGGCCGAGATCTCGCCCGACCGGCTTTCCGTCACCTTCGATCTGCGGCCCGAAGCCCGATTCTCGGACCGATCCCCCGTCACCGCCGACGACGTCGTCTTCAGCTTCGACACACTGAAGGAAAAGGGCCACCCGAATTTTCGCAGCCGCCTTCGCGACGTAACGAAGGTGACCGCCCTCGGCCCCCATCGTGTGAGATACGAGTTCCAAGGCACCCAGATCCGCGACCTGCCGCTCGTCGTCGCGGGCCTGCCCGTGCTCTCTAAAGCGTATTACTCCCGCACCGCCTTCGAGGAGACGTCGCTGGTGCCACCGATCGGCTCCGGCCCCTACGCGCTTTCTGACTTCAGACACGGCGCATCCGTGACCTACACGCGTCGGCCCGACTGGTGGGGCAAGGACCTGCCCGTCAACAAGGGCCGCTTCAACTTTGACACCATCCGCTTCGAATACTACCGCGACCGCACCGCCCAGCTCGAAGGTCTCAAAGCCGGCGAATACGACTTCCGAGAAGAGTACACAGCGCGCGACTGGGCCACCGCTTACGACGTGCCCCAGGTTCGCGACGGCCGCATCAAACGCCTCACGCTGCCTGATGAAAACCCCTCCGGCGCCCAAGGCTTCTTCGTCAATACGAGAAGGCCGAAGTTCGCAGACCCGCGCGTCCGCCGCGCCCTCGATCTCGCATTCGACTACCAATGGATGAACGCCAACTTGTTCTATGGGCTCTACCAGCGCACCGCGAGCTACTTCGAAAACTCGCCTTTGAAAGCAACCGGGCAACCCACGCCCGCTGAAATCATGCTGCTGGAACCTTTCCGCGACAAGCTTCCCCCGGAAGTTCTGACCAGTGAACCCTATTCGCCGCCAGTCTCGGACGCCTCCGGCGCTGACCGCAAGAACCTGCGCGAAGCGGTTAAGGTGCTAGCCTCCGCCGGATGGACCATTCGCACCGAAACCATCGCTGAAGGTCAGTGCGGCATGCTCTGCAGCCTCGGCCAATTGGTCGGCCTCGGCCGCCGTCGCACCGAGCAGGTGATGCGCAATGCCCGCGGCGAGACACTCGACATCGAATTCCTCACCGTCGAGGCGACGTCGGAGCGAATCGTCACGCCCTACGCGCAGACACTCCGCCTGCTCGGCATCCGCGCCAGCGTCCGCCGCATCGATCCTGCCCAATACCAACGCCGGATGAAGACCTTCGATTTCGACGTCGTCACCCAACGCTACGTTATGCGCCTGACGCCCGGCTCGGAGTTGCTCAACTACTTCTCGAGCCGGGCTGCTGAGACCGAAGGCAGCTTCAACCTCTCAGGCATAGCAAATCCCGTGGTGGATGCCCTGATCGGCAAGATCCAGGAGGCTCGCACCCGCGATGAATTGACCACCGCAGCCCGTGCCCTCGACCGCGTGCTCCGTGCCGGTCACTATTGGGTGCCGCAATGGTTCAAGGCAACACACAACATCGCCGCTTGGGATCGCTTCGGCCGCCCGGCCGTAAAACCGCGCTACGACCGCGGTGTATTGGATACCTGGTGGTACGACTCGAACAAAGCTGCGAAACTAACCGGCGGCGCAGTCGCCGCGCCGGTAGTGCCCGCATCCGTCACGGGGAAATAATCGAACGGACGGGGCGGTG
>CANJPN010000460.1 GCA_947475855.1 Bradyrhizobiaceae bacterium | reverse complement strand
GTTGTCGATCTCGCCTGGGTGGCACGGCTGAATTCGACGGGGCGAGGAGTTTCGGCTCGCCATTGCGCCGATGCGCCCGATGAACCCCAGCAAACGCCAGCAGCCAACGCGGCCGAGCGGCCGAGCCATATACGCATACATACCATAGTGCTACCCACATCAGCGGCAGCGAACTGCTGCCACTCCCCACGCGATACAGGGTGGTCTGAAGAAGTTAACTAGAGGTTACAAAATTAATCCGAAGACCGAATAATTCTGCCGGCTGAGCTGACGCTTGACAGTGCGTGCAGAATGCCGTTCGAGCTTCCGGTATGGCAGCACTCGTCAAAATTTGTGGACTTAGAACGGCTGACGCGGTTGCAGCAGCACTCGCTGGCGGCACCGACTTCGTCGGGTTCGTGTTTTATCCGCCGTCGCCGCGAAACGTGACGACGGACGAAGCGCGCGTGTTGGCCGAGATCGCGCGGGGGCGCGCCGGGATCGTCGCTCTTCTGGTCGATCCTTCCGATGCGCTGATCGAAGACGTGGTGGCTGCAATTGCGCCCGATCTTCTGCAATTGCATGGCTCGGAAACGGTTGAACGGGTCCGAGAGGTCAAGCGCTTGTTCGGCGTTCCCGTCATGAAAGCGATCAAGGTCGAGACGGCGGGCGATGCCGAGGCGGCCCTCGACTACATCGGCGTCGCCGATCGAATACTGTTCGATGCCAAGGTGCCGAAGGGATTGGCTGGAGCGCTGCCGGGGGGGAATGGGCTCAGCTTCGACTGGCAGGCCTTGGAGCCGGTGCAGGGCAGGATCGAGTTCATGCTGTCAGGCGGCTTGACCGTAGAGACGGTTGCGACGGCAGCGCGGCTGACGAAAGCCTGGGCTGTCGATGTTTCGTCGGGCGTCGAGAGCAAGCCCGGGGTCAAGGACCTGGGGCTCATCGCCGCGTTCCTGGCGGCGGCCAAAGCCGCGTGATATGAGGCGGCAAAGCAAGATAACGTCATCTCGGACCAGCGAGGCCCATTAGGGGCCAGCGGCGATCCGGTACCCAGCCAATACGAGTACACGGAGTACACCGAGGTGCACGACGTGCACATCGAGTGTGGGTTCTGGCTCTCGCGCGCATTGCTTGCTAGGACCGGGATGATGCTTCCGATGACGAGGAGATTGCGGATTATGGCCGCGAAAATGACGACCCATGCCAAGGCCCAGCCGGCAGCCAAGAAGGCGCCTGCAAAAAAGGTGGTGGGCCAATCTGCAGGTAAGTCTTCGAAGGTGGCAGGCCCGCGCGGCGCCAACAGTATGCGGACCGGGCCCGACGATCGCGGTTTCTTCGGCATGTTCGGCGGCCGGTTCGTCGCCGAGACGCTGATGCCGCTGATCCTGGAACTCGAGAAGGCTTACGACGATGCGCGGGCCGATCCGAAGTTCGCGGCCGAGATCGCGTACCTCAACACGCATTACTCCGGCAGGCCCAGTCCGCTCTACTATGCCGACCGCCTGACAAAGCATCTTGGTGGTGCGAAAATCTACTTCAAGCGCGACGAACTCAATCACACCGGCAGCCACAAGATCAACAATTGCCTCGGCCAGATCCTGCTTGCTCGCCGCATGGGCAAGACACGTATCATCGCAGAAACAGGTGCTGGCCAGCATGGCGTCGCGGTGGCTACCGTCTGCGCAAAGTACGGCATGCCCTGCGAGATCTACATGGGGGCAACGGACGTCGAGCGGCAGAGCCCGAACGTCGCGCGCATGAAGTTGCTGGGCGCAAAGGTCAATCCCGTGACGTCGGGGGCCGGCACGCTCAAGGATGCCATGAATGAGGCTCTGCGTGACTGGGTTACCAATGTTCGAGACACCTACTATTTGATCGGCACCGCTGCCGGCCCGCATCCCTACCCGGCGATGGTGCGCGACTTCCAGTCGATCATCGGCGACGAAGTGCGAGAGCAGATGCTGGCCGCCGAGGGCAGGTTGCCCGATACACTGGTTGCCTGCATCGGCGGCGGCTCGAACGCGATCGGCCTGTTCCATCCGTTCCTCGACGACAAGAGCGTTTCGATTTACGGCGTGGAAGCCGGCGGCCACGGTCTGGACGTGCCGAACGGTCATGCCGCATCGATGAACGGTGGCAAGCCCGGTGTGCTGCATGGCAACCGGACCTACCTGCTCCAGGATGACGACGGCCAGATTCTCGAAGGCCATTCGATTTCCGCTGGCCTGGATTATCCCGGTGTCGGACCCGAGCATTCGTGGCTCAAAGACACCGGCCGTGTGAAGTACGTCTACGCGACCGACAAGGAAGCGCTGCACGCGCTGCAAGTCTGCACGCAGCAAGAGGGCATCATACCCGCGCTCGAGCCAGCGCACGCGTTGGCTTACATTTTGAAGCTCGCGCCAAAGCTGCCGAAGTCGAACCTGCTCGTGATGAACCTGTGCGGGCGCGGCGACAAGGACCTTTTCACGGTGGCCAAGGCGCTGGGCATGACGATCTGAGGGGCAAGCGAAGGTCGAGCCCGAGGTTCGGTCTGTGCGGGGCAGATCTCGGCTTTCGTGCTCACCATCAGAAGCTATCGAAGGGCATAAAACGGGATCGGGCCAGGGTTGAGCTACCAAACTCAGTTCTGGGAGAGGCTTTTTCAACTTCGGAAATGTCGTCCACGGCAGCCATCTTTGGTCATGGGGGAGAGTTCCGTAGAAGCGGCACCGCGAAACTGCGCGGCGTTTCCCCGCGCGCGGCGATCTCGTGCATGGTGGTGTAGGCCGCTTCGATGTGCCGGCGGAACAGGTCGGTGTCGAACAGCGGGCTCGTGGTGCGGTTTGCGGAAAGTCGTGAGCGCAGTGCGGCGAGCCGCGGGCGGTCCGCGGCCAACGAAATAGCAAGAGCCTCGTAGTCGGCAAGTGTCTCCGTCACCAGTTCGGGCATATCGATCGCTTTCAGCAGGCTCGCTGCAACGCGACCCGCGAATGTCGGGCCGAGGCAGGTCAGCAGCGGCAGGCCGCCCCACAGCGCAAAGCTGCCGGTTCCGTGCGAATTATACGGCAACGTGTCGAGGTAAAGGTCGGCCAGAGCGTGGCGCGCGAGGTGCTCGTCGGCCTCCACCGTGCGGCAGAACACCAGCCGGGCAGGATCGATGCCACGCGCTCGTGCCTCGCGGCGCAGGTTGGCGACCATCGTGGCGTTGGCGTGAACCAGCCACAGAACCGAGCCGGGAGTGGAGCCGAGAATGCGCATCCAAATCTCGAAGATCTCCGCCGCGATTTTGTAGCTCGAGTTGAAGCAGGCGAACACGAACGCGCCTTCCGGGAGGCCGCAGGCTGCGCGGCTTGGCACGCTCTGGGACGGTTTGCGCTGGCGGTCGCTGACCTGATAGCAGCCGGGCAAATGGACGATGCGCTCGGTGAAATAGGGCTGGTCCGACATCGGCGCGACGGTTTCGTCGGCGATCACATAGTCGACGAACGAGGTGCCGCTGGTGCCGGGGAAGCCGAGATAGGTCGCCTGGGCCGGTGCTGGTCGCCATGCCAGCGCGCCGATGCGGCTGTGGATGGTGTGGCCGTTGAGATCGACCGCGACGTCGATGCCGCTCGCATGCATGCGGCGGGCGATCTCCTCGTTAGAGGACGTGGCGACGTCGTGGAAGGTGTCGAATGATGCCTCGATGCGGCGCCGGATCTGACTGCCGTCGCTGACGCCGGCCGAGAAGCCGACCACCTCGAAGCGGCTGCGGTCGTGCAGCTCGAACAACTCTGCCATCTGATAGGCCATGGCGTGGCGACGGAAGTCGGACGACAGATAGCCGATACGGATGCGCCCACCAGATCGACCGGGGGGCCGCGGTGGCAATCGCTCGAGGGGCACTGGACACGCATAGCTGCTGAAGGTCCGCGCGCAGGCGAGCTGCAGCTCCTTCGCCGACGAAAGCGAGAGGAAGGAGAACGGCAGCAAGCCCTGGCTACCGGACTGAACTTTCTCCTCGATCTGCGGCACAAGTCGGGCCTGCACGGGCCAGTCGCAGCACTGCATAGCCGACACGGCGAGGCCGCTCAACGCGTGGGGATGTCCCGGCCGGTCGGCCAGAACCTTCTCGAACAGCCCCATCGCCTCGTCGTAGCGGGCGAGCGCACGCAGGCCGTCGGCCTCGTTGTAGTGCGCCTCGATCAACGTCGGGACCAGCTCGGCCGCCCGGTGGAAGCTGTCGACCGCGTCACCCGTTCGTTGCAGGACCAACAGGGCGTGGCCGCGCACATAGTGTGCGAGAGCGCTGCGGGGAAGGACGGCGATCACGCGGTCCATGGTGGCCAGGGCTGCCGCCGCCTCGCCCACTTTGACCTGCGCATGAGCCTTGCCGAGGACCGAATCGAGATGCCCGGGAACGAGCGCCACGGCTTGATCGTAGGCCGCCAATGCCTCCTGCGCCCGCCCGAGCTCGTTCAGCGCCATGCCACGGCCGCAGATCGCATCGACGTTGCCCGGGGCGGTGGCGATCGCTCTTTCGTAGTCGGCCAGCGCCTCCTCGTGGCGGCCCATCGCCATCAGCGCGGCGGCCCGGCTGGTCAACAGGATATGGTGGCCCGGCATCGCCATCAGCGCGGCGTCGGCGTCGGCGAGCGCCTGGCCTGCGCGTCCGATTGCGATAAGATGGCCGTTGCGATTGTATCGGGCCTCGACATAGGTCGGCGCCAGCGCGATGGCCTGGTCGTAGCTGGCAATCGCCTCCTCGCGCCGGTCGAGCATCGCGAGAGCATTGCCGTGGTTGGACCACATCAGCGCCGAGTCGCCATTGATCTTCAGCGCTGTCTCGATCAGCCGCGCACCCTCGGTAGGATCGCCGCCCTGCGCGCGAATGGTGCCGAGCAGATGCAGCGCATCGGCGTGGTCCGGCGCGATGGCGATGATGCGGCAATAGCTCGCCTCTGCTTCATCGATGCGGCCGGACTTGTGATGAGCGAGCGCGCGCTGCAACTCGGCGGTGACAGCGGCAGTCGTGAGGTCGGTCATGTCGCCATATGTCAGGGGTGGCGGATCGGGCGAGGGTGGTGCACTCGCACTCATGCTTACGGGACCGATCGATTGTCAATTTCGATGATTACTGACCCGTGCGGACGCTGGACGACGTCGTTGGACCGTGATCAGGTCCGTTCGAGCCCGGCGTCCGTCGCTTCGTCTATCGGGCCGACTACCGAAAATCACGGTGCTCTCTGCTCGTGCTCGTATCGCTTTTGCACGCTCACTTGCGGCATGGCGCAATGTGCGGCGTCGGGTGGCTTGACGGTCGGGGAAATACACGTCGCAATGGGCATCCACAGAATGTGGGGTACTCACGGGAGCGCGACCTCATGTCGATGATGCGGGTGATGATGATGCAACTTCGTCGAGG
>CANJPN010000459.1 GCA_947475855.1 Bradyrhizobiaceae bacterium | reverse complement strand
TTGGCGTTATCCACGGCGAGCTGCATGCGCGTCGTGCCTGATGCGGGGTCGACCGATTGAGCCGAGGATTCGATCGTCGCCAGAAAAGGGCGTCCGGGATATTCGGGTACATTTACGCGCGCCTTCGTGCCGACGCGCAACCTCGGAACGAAGCTCTGGGGAACATTGACGTAGAGGCGCAGCTTGCTCGTATCCGATACGACGAACAGCGCCGGCCCGCCGCTCCCGCCCGCATTGATCAGGGCACCGACGTCGGTCGTGCGCGTCGTCACCAGCCCGTCGAACGGCGCAACGATACGTTTGTAGGCCTCCAGGACTCGCATGCGTTCGAGGTCCGCTTGCGCAGACCGCACAAGGCCGCTCTTGTTGGAAGCGTCGGCAATCCTCTGGTCCAGCACCTGCTTGGAGATCGCGCCCGTCGGGATAAGCGTCTGGCCGCGTTGCAGCGTGGCCGCCGCCAGCTCGGCGTTGGCTTTCGCGGACTCGAGATTTGCGGTCGACTGCATGATCTGCTGGTCGAGATCGGGTGCGTCGATCTCGGCGAGCAGTTGGCCGGCCTTCACCACAGTGCCGATATCGGCGTGCCAAGCGCGCAGGTAGCCGCTGACGCGGGAGAAAAGCTGGGCCTGGGAATAGGCTTCGAGCCGGCCGGGCAAGTCGATGCTGTCGACGCGGCCCTGGGTATCGGGCTTGGCTATGGCGACGGTGGGAACTGACTGTTCCCTCGTCCATTGGCTCAGCCGGGCCTCGGCCAATTTGCGGGTCGTCAGCCCGAAGCCGACGACAGCGGCGGCGGCGATGCCGAAGGCGATGGCGAACAATGTCAGTCCGCGGCGCGTGACCACGGGAGCCGATGCTTTGTCAGGCGGCATGAGGTTCTCCAAACGCTTCGACCGACTTGACTTCGCGGCCATGCACCAGGCTGAACACGACCGGCACGAACAGCAAGGTCGCGATGGTCGCAAAAATCAGTCCACCGACGACGGCGCGGCCGAGCGGTGCGTTTTGCTCGCCGCCCTCGCCCAGACCGAGAGCCATCGGCGCCATGCCGATGATCATCGCGAGTGCCGTCATCAATACAGGCCGAAACCGGACGAATCCAGCCTCGATGGCTGCCTTGACCGGATCTCCTAGTTCGGCGAGGCGCTCGCGCGCGAAGCTGATGACGAGGACGCTGTTGGCGGTCGCCACGCCCATGCACATGATGGCGCCGGTCAGCGCGGGCACCGACAGCGTCGTCCCGGTCGCAAACAGGATCCAGATTATACCCGCAAGTGCTGCGGGGAGCGCCGTGATGATCACGAAAGGATCGCTCCAGGATTGGAAATTGACGACGATCAGCAGATAGATCAGCACGATTGCACCGAGCAGACCGTAGAGCAGTCCGCTGAAAGCGCTGTTCATCGTCGTTACCTGACCGGTGAGCACGACCTGAGCGCCTCTCGGCCGATCCTTGCTCATGTCGTCGATGACCTTCTGAATGTCGGCTGCGACGCCGCCCAGATCGCGGTCCTGGGTCGTCGCGTAGATCTGGACGAGCGGGGCGATGTTATATTGCGAGACCACGGCACTGCGCGACACGCGGCTGATATCCGAAACAGCACCCAGCGTCTGCGAGGAGTTGCCGGCGCTGATGGGAAGGCTGCGTAGCGCGTTGAGCGAATCCATTTGATACTGGGGTGTCTGCATCACGATCGAATACGAGACACCGTTGGCCGGATTCAGAAAATAAGTCGGCGCGACCTGACTGGAACCGGCGAGATTGACCACCATGCTGTTGGTGACGTCGCGTGCATTGATGCCCAAATACTGCGCGCGTGTGCGGTCGAGGTCCACGTTGAACCCGGGGCTGTCCAGAGACTGCTGGATCCGCGCGTCGACGAGACCTGGAATTTGCCGCAGCGCGGCCAGGAGTTTCTGCGCGTAGGCGAAGTTGGCGACGACATCGGGTCCACGAATCTGCAGATCGATCGGCGCCGGGGCGCCGAAATTCAAGATCTGACTGATGATGTCGGCCGGCAGAAATGAGAACGTGACACCTGGAAACCGCTGCGGCAACTCCTCGCGCAGCAGACGCACGAGATCCGCAGTCGGCCGATGGCCTTCGGAAAGCTTGATCTGAATATCGCCGTCCTGAGAGCCGATAGTACCGGTGGCGTTATAGGTGACGTTGATGCCACTCACCGGGAAGCCGATATTGTCGACGATAGTGGCTATTTCCTTAGCGGGAATGATCTCGCGGATCGCCTTCTGGATGTCCGCGAACTTGCTGGCCGTTTCTTCCACGCGGGTGCCAACGCGCAACCGCGCGTGCATCAGGATCTGGCCGGAGTCGACGGCTGGAAAGAAGTCCCGACCGAGGAAAGGTGCCAGTCCAAACGAGGCGAAGACAAAACCGAGAAAGCCGGCGATGAATACCGGCCGTCGCGCCAGCGCCATGGTCAGCAGTTCGCGGTAGACGAGCCGGACGCGCTCGAATCTCGCCTCGAAGCCGCGCTGGAAGCGGATCAGTGGATTGCGCGACACCGGCAACGGCCCGTCGAGGCCGTGCATATCGGTGTGAGGCGCGTGCGGTTTCAGCAGATAATTCGCCATCGTCGGCACCAGAGTGCGCGACAGGATGAACGAGCAGACCATCGCTGCCATCACGGCTTCTGCCATCGGCACGAACAGAAAGCGCGACACGCCGGGAAGAAAGAACATCGGTACGAACACGATACAAATGCACAGCAGCGAGACGAAGGCCGGCGTCACGATCTGAGCGGCGCCGTCCATAATCGAGGTCTCGACATCCTTGCCCTGCTCGAGATGCCAGTTGATGTTCTCGATCGTGACCGTGGCATCGTCGACCAGAATGCCGACCGCCAGAGCCAGCCCGCCGAGTGTCATGATGTTCAGCGTCTCGCCGAGGGCCGACAAGATCGCGATCGAGCCCAAGATCGACAACGGAATGGAGATCGCGATGATGACGGTCGAGCGCCACGAACCCAGGAAGATGAGAATCATCAGGCTCGTCAGTGCCGCTGCGATGATACCCTCGTGGACAACGCCGTCGATGGCGGCGCTGATGAACAGCGACTGATCGCCGAGCACTGCAATATTCATGTTGGAAGGGAGGATTTCTTTCAGCCCGGCAACCTTCTCCTTGACGCCGGCGATGATCGCCAGGGTCGACACAGAGCCATTCTTCAAGACCTGCATCAGCACCGAGCGGCTGCCTTCGACGTGCACGATGTTCGTCTGCGGTGGATTGCCGTCGCGGACAGTGGCGACGTCGCGGATGTAGATCATCGCGCCATTCACGGACCTGATCGGCAGGTCGCCTAGTTCCGAGATCACCGACGGCGCATTGTTGAGCTGCACGGTATATTCGAACGCACCGATCTTCTGTGTGCCGACCGGCGTGATGAGGTTCTGGTTGGCAAGAGCATTGGCGACATCCTGGCCGGAGAGGCCGCGCGCCTGCATCGCTTCGGAATCGAGATCGATCAGAATCTGTCGCGTCTTACCACCATAGGGGAACGGAATGGCGGCTCCGGGAACGCTGACGAGGGGCGTTCGGACCGTGTTCAGGCCGAGATCGGCGAGCTGCTGCTCGGACATGCCGGAGCCGGACAGCGCGAGCTGGACAATCGGAACGGTCGAGGCATTGTAGTTCAGAATAAACGGCGGCGTCATATTGGGTGGCATCTGCCGCACTTGCGACTGCACCGCAGCCGTCACCTGCGCATTGGCGATGCGGATGTCGACATTCGGCTGAAAGAAGATCTTGATGATGCCGAGGCCGTTATAGGCAGTCGCCTCGATGTGCTCGATATCGTTGACCGTGGTTGTCATGCCGCGCTGCGACTGGGTCAGCACACGTCCGGCCATCTGATCGGGAGGAAGGCCGGTGTAATTCCAGATGACCGCGATCACGGGAATGCGGATGTCGGGGAAGATGTCGACGGGGGTCCGCATGGCCGCTAGCGGGCCGATGATCATGATGGTGATAGCGAGGACGACGAACGTGTAAGGGCGCGTCAGGGCTATACGCACGATACCGATCATAAATCGCGGTTCCTCAGTCCGAGGGCAATGTAAGTAGCCCTACTATGGCAGATGCCAGGCCGGTGGGGAACTAACGGGAAGACCTTCAGACGAGTATTGAGCCGAACATCTCAGGGAACCGGCCAATTTTCTGGTTAAGGCTCATGCGTGAGTTCGACTGTCTGTGCGTTCGGATGCTGACCCGCCAGCCGAGTGCACGCCCGCCGGCGGGTTGCCCCCGGCCCCGTGGCCGGGGTTACCCGCCCTACGGCGCTGATTTGGCGCAAATGGGGACACACATAATTTCCGGCGCAGAAGCGTCAAATCATCGACTGCCGTCGTGGGAAATTGTGTATGTCCCCATTTTCGGCGTTCCCCATTGTGAGGCTTCTCATGCTCTTTCCTTCTCCTCTGCTGCGCGGTCGGCTGGTTCAGCGGTACAAGCGGTTCCTGGCGGATGTCGTGCTCGATACGGGTGAGACGGTCACGGCGACGTGTCCGAACACGGGTTCAATGAAGGGGCTGACGGAGCCGGGTAGCATCGTTTGGCTGTCGACGTCGGACAGCGTGACGCGAAAATACAAGCACACCTGGGAGATGATCGAGAACGACGTCGGTGCGGGGCCGACGCTGGTCGGCATCAACACCGGGCATCCCAACAAGATCCTGACCGAGGCGATCGAGGCGGGGAAGATCGCGCCGCTCAAAGGTTATTCGAGCCTGAAGCGCGAGCAGAAGTACGGGAAGAACAGCCGCATCGATATCCTGTTGCAGGATGAAGCAAAGGGCACTTGCTACGTCGAGATCAAGAACGTGCACCTGATGCGCAAGGCGGGGCTCGCGGAGTTTCCGGATTCGGTGACGGAGCGCGGGGCGAAGCATCTGGGTGAGCTTGCCGACATGGTGCGCGAGGGCAAGCGCGCGGTGATGGTGTTCCTGGTGCAGCGCGGCGACGCCAAACGGGTGTCACTCGCGCGGGATATCGACAAGGCCTACGGCGCTGCTTTCGACGAAGCTGTTGCTGCAGGTGTCGAGGCGATCGCCGTTCGCTGCCAACTGTCGGAGACGGAGATCAAGGTCGATGGGCTCGTCAAGATCGCGGAGAAAGTGATGGGTCGCTGATGGCGACAGCGGCACTATCCGTGGCGCTGTAATACTGTTTCATCACGCGGGCGTGATTTGTCGCGAGCGGCCGTTATCTTGAATAGTCGGCCGTGAAGTTTCTTCAACCTGCTGATCTCGTTTGCTGATCGAGCGGGAAGTCTGGCTTTGAGTTGCCGGATTTCCACGCTTCCCCGTGGATTTCCTTGCAAATCGTGATGGGGGTTTGCTGCTGTGGCGAACCATGATTC
>CANJPN010000458.1 GCA_947475855.1 Bradyrhizobiaceae bacterium | reverse complement strand
GGTCGCCCAGCGACGTCTCGCGGTTCGATCGCCTGCTGGGCTTCGAAGGGCGGATCGCTCGGGAGAACTGGATCGAACAGGCGCAGATCCTCGCCAAGGGCGGCGAAACCGCATACGCCCGCGACTACGCTCGCCGCACCGCCGAGGCAGCGCGTCCGCCGGCCCAGCCCGCCGTAGCTCCCCCGGCTGCCGCGGCTGCTGCTTCTCCCAGTCCGGCTGAACGATCGGGCCGCGAAGATCTATCAACGCTGCGCTCGGTCCGCTCGGAGGCCTATCGCGGCCCGGATGCAGCCGCAGGTGCAGGCCCCGGACGGCCGGGCGACGATCTCAAGCGCATCCGTGGCGTCGGCGTGCTGATCGAGAAGAAGCTCAATGCGCTGGGCGTTACGCGCTACGACCAGGTCGCGAACTGGACCCAGTCGGATATCGAGCGGTTCAGCGAGAAGCTCGACTTCAACGGCCGGATCGAGCGAGAGAACTGGGTCGAGCAGGCGCGCATTCTGTCAGCGGGTGGCCAGACCGAATTCTCGCAGCGCGTGGATCGCGGCGAAGTCGAGACCAGCCGCGCCAAGACCTGATCCTGCCGCCGCAAGCATCGCAAAAATCTCAGGCAACCGGTCCCCCCGGTTGCCTTTTCGTTTGCCCGCGCTGAAACTCCGAATGAGCGCCCGGCCTTCGTGCCGCGCGGATGGAGAAACGAAGCGATGTCGGTTGAATACGCGCCGAAGGGCCTCATCGGCCTGCTCACACCGCAGGCCAACACGACGGTCGAGCCGGAAATGGCGATCATGACGCCGCCCGGCTACGCCTTCGTCAATGCCCGCCTGATGAGCGACAAGCCGACGATCGAGGCGAGGCTCGTCGACTACTTCGCGACGCTCTCAGGCCAACTCCGGCAGTTCGCCAACGCGCCTATCGGCACCGCGCTCGTCGCCACGTCGGGCATGTCGTACCTGTCGGGCGTGGAGGCGGAGGCGCGCATTCTCGCCGAGGTCTCGGCGAAGGCGGGCATCCCTGTCTTCACGTCGGCGATCGCATCGGTGGACATGGTGCGGGCACTCGGCGCGAAACGCATCGCGCTGGTCTCGCCCTACCCTGAAACGCTCAACGTGGAGAGCCGCAAGTACTGGTCGGCGCACGGCTTCACGATCACGGCTGAGACCGGCGCGTTCAAAGACGAGGGCCAATTCCATCCGATCTATTCGCTGTTCGGCGGCGAAGCCCTGAAAGCGCTAGACGAACTGCCCGCCAACGCCGGCTTCGAGGCCGTGCTGATGCTCGGCACGGGCATGCCGACGCTGGAGCCGATCCGCCGTCGCCCTTACGTGCACGGGGCGCCCGTCATCTCGTGCATGCTGGCGACCGCCTGGCGCACGACGCGCGCGCTCGACAAGGGTGCGCTCACCCGCGAAAGCGCGCTCGCCTGGATCGAGAACCCGAAATGGGGGGCGAGGCTGGACGAGTTGAAGGCTGTTTTATGAGGAAGAGTGCGGCGCCGCCATGCCTGCGGCGCGGCAGAATACCCCTGGCGATGCCAGCGCATCTCAGCCTCGTGCTGCGGATGCTTCACGAAGCGGCCCGTCTCCCCTATCCTCTCCCGTAAATCGAAAAGACGGTGGAGCCTAGCGATGTTCGTGAAAAACGGGTGGTATGCGGCGAGTTGGTCGAAGGACCTCGGCGAAAAGCCGGTCGCGCGCAAAATCATGAACGAGGACATCGTTCTCTATCGCGGCGGCGATGGCAAAGCAGCCGCGCTGGAAGACCGCTGCTGTCATCGCGCCGCTCCGCTTTCGATCGGCGAGGTCGTCGGCAACGACCTGATGTGCGGATATCACGGGCTGAAGTTCGCGGCGGACGGCCGGTGCACGGACATTCCCGGCCAGAAGGATATTCCGGCGCGGGCGCACGTGCGGGCCTACCCGATCGAGGAGCGCTGGAACGTCGTGTGGATCTGGATGGGCGATCCGGACAAAGCGGATCGCACCAAGATCGAGGCGCTGCCATGGCTCGACAGTCCGGAGTGGACGGCAACGCCGGGCTATCTGCATCTCAAGTCGAACTACCTTCTGCTGATCGACAACCTGCTCGATCTCACCCACGTCGCCTACGTCCACAAGAAAACGATTTCCGGCGATCCGCGCGAGGCGACGACGCCAACCAAAACGGAGCGCGTCGAGAACGGCGTGCGCAACGGCCGCTGGATGATCGATTTCGTGCCGCCGCCGCTGTTCGCGAAGGCCGGCCAGTTCACGAGCAACGTCGATCGCTGGCAGCACGTGACGTGGAAGGCGCCGGCCACCGTCTATCTCGACGTTGGTTGCGCGAAGACGGGAACGGGTGCGCCGCAGGGCGACCGCAGCCAGGGCATCTCGATCTGGTCAACGCATCTTGCGACGCCGGAGACCGAGACCTCGACCCACTATTTCTTCTGTTTTGCGCGCAACTTCAAACTCGGCGACCCCCAGATGTCGCAGATGCTGTACGAGGGCTCGAAGGTGACGTTCGAGGAAGACCTCGTCGTGCTCGAACTGCAGCAGCAGAAGGTCGACGGCGGATCGATCGAAGGCTTGTTCGACATCCCGAACGACGCCGCGCAACTGCAGATGCGGCGCATGATGCGGCAGCTCGCGGCGGCGGAAGGGAGTGTGGGTTAGGTTTACGACGCCTCGCTGCCGCCCCGGGTGGGGCGCGCGGCGGGGGCGCCGGGTGACATAGCGGAGTGCCACGGGATCAGCGCACGGCGTGCGAAGCCGATCAAGGCGTAGAGCGACAGGCCGATGAGCGCGAGCACGGCGATGACGGCGAACAGGCTCGCGACCTTGAGTTCCTGCAGCTTGGCGACGGCGAGATAGCCGAGGCCGACATTGCCGCCGACGAACTCGCCCACGATCGCGCCGATGATGGCGAGCACGATGCCGACCTCCATGCCGGTCAAAATGTAAGGCCCGGCGCTAGGCAGCTCGAGTAGCATGAAGCGATGCACCGGCTTCGATCCCAACACCTGGAACAGCTCGACCTGGCCGCGGTCGACCGACTTCATGCCGAGCAGCGTGTTGGAGAAGATCGGGAAGAACGCGAGCACGGCGGAGATCACGATCTTGGATTCCGGTCCGAAGCCGAACCAGAGAATCAGCAGCGGAACCAGCGCCACTTTCGGCACGACCTGCAGCGTGACGATGAGCGGTTTCACGGCGGCTTCGAGACCGGGAGACTTCGCGAGTGCCGTTCCGAGTGCAATGCCGATGATCGTGGCGATGCCGAAGCCGGCGAGCGTTTCGAGCAATGTCACCTTGACGTGGTTGGCGAAGCCGCGCTCCTGCACCAGTTCGATCAGCGCCGTCGCGATCGCCTCGGGCGCTGGAAGTACGAACGGCGACACACCGGCGTTGCGCACATAGAGCGACCACGTCAGCAGGAACGCTGAGACGGTGAGCCATGGCGTCGCCCAGCGTGGGACGCGCAGACCGCCCGTCCGGGAATTGCTCAGCTTCATTTGTGCCATCCCGTCATCAATCGGCGCAGGTCCTTGACGAGTGCCTGGAACTCCGCCGTCGACTGCAAATCGAGATCACGCGGGTGCGGGAAGGGTACATCGAACACTTTCGCGATACGTCCAGGGCGCGGCGTCATGGCAAGCACGCGATCGCCGAGGAAGACGGCCTCGGCGATGGAGTGCGTGATCAGCAGGGTGGTGCACGCCATCGCCTGGCGAATGCGTTGCAGTTCGACATTCATCAGATCGCGCGTCATCGCATCCAGTGCGCCGAACGGCTCGTCGAGCAGCAGCAACCGCGGCTCGACGATGAGAGCGCGAGCGATGGCGGCGCGCTGCTTCATCCCGCCGGAGAGGTGGTCCGGCATAACGCGCTCGAAGCCTTCGAGGCCGACGAGCGTCAGCAGCTTACGCGCCTTGTCGAGCCGCTGCTCGCGACCGACGCCGCGCAGCCGAAGCGGCAGCGCCACGTTCTCTTCGATATCGAACCACGGCAGCAGACGGGCTTCCTGGAACACGACGCCGAGGTCGCTCGTTTCGGGCCGCCGATCCTGTTGGAGTGCACGACCCTGGACGCGGATGATGCCCGACGTCGGCGCTTCGAGGCCTGCGATAAGCCGCAGAATCGTCGTCTTGCCGCAGCCGGATGGGCCCAGAACCGAGATCAGCTCCCCCCGTCGCGCAGACAACGAAATTCCAGACAGCGCTACGACATCGCCGGCCGGACCGGCGAACGTCTTGCCGACATCATCGAGCTCAAGATCGAGTTCGCGCGCGTCATCGGAGATTGCGGCCCCGGCAGTCGCCATCAGCGCAATGCCTTATCGAGCAGGGCGTTGGTGTAAAGCGTGGCCGGATCGGGTGTGGCCTTGATCATCTGCGCGTCGTTCATCAAATTCACGGCGCCCGCCCACAGGTCAGGGACGTGCCGCAGAAGGTTTTCGCGACCCTTCGCGATCCAGCTCTGCGCGTTGCCCTGCAGATCGCGCTTCGCCAATGCCATGTCATCTAGGCCACCGATCTCGAACGATTTGCCGATTTCCTTGATGATCGGCTCGAGATCCCTGGCATCGACGATCGCGGAGGCGGAGCGATGAACCGCACGCAGGAAGGCGACGTATTGCGCCTCGTTCCTGGCGATCTGCGCGGGCGTCGCCACGTAGACCTGGCCGGGCACACCGTCGTCCAAGCGCACCGCCGACGCCCCCGGAAAAGAAGCGAGCGCCTTCTCTGCGGTGGATATGTTGCCCATGAAGCCATCGATCCGGCCCGCTTCGACGAGCGCATAGCTCGCGGCGGAATCGGCGACCTTCACCTTCTCTACGCTCGCAGAGTCCACGGCGGCGCGGCGGAGCGTGAGATTGAGCGTCTCCTCCATAGAGCCGCCAAGAGACGCCATACCGATCTTCTTGCCTTTGAATGTCGCGGGCTCGCCGAGCGCCTTTCCTTTCGGCGAAAGAACGAAGAAGGGCGAGACCTGCGCAATCGTCGCGATCGATATGAGGGGCGCTGCGTTGTTGACGCGCGCCACCATGTAGTTTCCGGCTCCGGTGCGCGCGGCATCCATCTGTCCGGCGATGGTCATTTGAGCTGCCAACGCGGCGCCCTTGCCGCCGACAATCTCGGCGTCGAGGCCTTCCTTGGCGAAGAAGCCGCCCGCCTTGGCATAGAGCACCGGCGCAAACGCAAGCGAATAACCGAACGGCGTCATGAACTTGAATTTCGCTGCGCCTTGCGCGAACGCGAGGCCGGCCCACAGCGTCGCAGCACCGGCACTCGCTCCCGTGATTGCGGCGCGGCGCGAGGGGAAGCGCTTCACGTCATCGTCGTGCATTTCGAGTTCCTCGACGAACTGGTATCGCGCAGATCAGATGGCGATCGGCGACAT
>CANJPN010000457.1 GCA_947475855.1 Bradyrhizobiaceae bacterium | reverse complement strand
CTGTTCAACGGAATGAAGGACACGCCGTACTATCGCGACGCGGTCTACGAGCAGTTCTCGAAGCAAGAGTACGCACGGCGTTATGCTTTGCTGCGTTCCAAAATGCGCGATCTGAAGCTCGACGTCGCCATCGTGCCAGGCGGCCCCAGCCACTGGAGCTGGGGCGGCGGCATGTTGTGGCTGACAGGCCATTGGGAGTGGCATGCGATGGCGTGCTACGTCGTGGTGCCGCTCGAGGGCGAGCCGACGCTGGCCTACTCGATGGGCGGCACACATTGCGAGGCGACGCGGCGCGAAGTGTCGGCGGCGCTGACGGACGTGCGCAACTCGCGCAGCGGCAACTACGCCGCCGTAATGGTGGAGCGGATCAAGGAGCTGAAGCTCGAAAAGGGCCGCATCGGCTTCCTGGAGATCGATCCGCGACACAAGGACCACCTGCCGATCAACCAGTACAACGTGTTCAAGAAGGAACTGCCGGACGCTGAGTTGGTGCTCACGCACGGGATCATGCACGAGCTGCTGTCGATCCATTCGAAGGAGGAGCTGGATTGTGTGCGCAAGGCCGGCAAGCTTTGCGCAGACGCGATGGCGGCGATGACGCGCGCAGCAGAGCCCGGCGCGACCGAGATCGATCTCAAGGCTGCGGCCGCCTACGCGATTCTGAAGGGCGGCGGCGACGTCGACTTCCTGATCATCGGCTCTACCTCGATGACCAATCCCGCAATGGTGTTCGGCAATCCGCGACCATCGATGCGCAAACTGTCGAAGGACGACATCATCCTGATGGAACTGGCCTGCGGGTATCGCGGCTACTCCGCACAGATCGGGCAGCCGATCTGCGTCGGGCCGCCACCGGCCAACGTGCAAGCGTTCTGGGACGACATCGCCAAGCCCGGCTATCTCAAGATGGTCGATGCGATCAAGCCGGGCGCGCCGGTCGAGGACATGCGGATCGCGGGCGATTTCTTCCGCGAGAAGGGGGTGCAGTCACGGCCGATCCACGCGCACGGCATCGACATCGTCACGGACGGACCGCACGTGTTCAAGGAAGCGGTGCACGCGGAAGCCTTCGAAATGACGTGCAAGCCGGGCATGGTGCTGATGCCGGAGCCGAACCCGATCACGGCGGACGGGACGCTCGGCATGTTCGTCGGCCACACATTCATCGTAACGGAGACGGGCCGCGAGTGCGTCGACAACTGGCCGATCGAGCTAACTGTGGCGCGACCTTGACGTCGCGCAACCTCGCAAAAAAGCGCCCCGACTTGGCCGCGAAGGCGGCCATCCACGTCACGGTGATCTGCCTTTACTCGAAAGCCGATGACCAACAGGCTCTCGACTTCGATGAGCCGTGGATGGCCCGCCTTCGCGGGCCATGACGACGGTGGGGATGGCGCCGGTCGGGTAGACGGTCGAAGTGGAAATATCCGGCAAAATTGCCCACCGGCAGCGTCGTTTTTCGTCGGACCTTACTTGTACAAATACGTGACGAGGAAAACGAGGTCGGCCTGAACGTGGTTCTTGGGCGGGATCGGGAAGCTCGACTGCTTGGTCGCGAACACGACGCTCTGGTCGAGACCCGCAACGTTCGACTGGCGGGTGACAACAGTGCTGACGAGGTTGCCCTTATCGTCCAACGTGATGCGCACCGTGACATTGCCGCGCGTGTCGGAAAGTTGCGGCATCGTCCGCTGCAACGCGCGGATCACACCGCGCGCGAAGTCGTCGTTCTCACCGGACCGGGTGATCCCGGCCGGCCGCTCGAGACCCGCGCCGCCGTTGCCGCTGCTGAAGGTCTGACGCACGAACGCCGACTGCGGCAACGTGAGGTCGAGCTTGGTCGTCAGCAGCGGGTTCTGCTTGGGCTGCGCGGGGCGGCTCTCCTGAGGCTTGGCCTCCTGCTTGGCCTGGGTCGGTGCCTTCTTTTGCGGCTGGGCCTTCTTTTCCTCGCCCGTGTGCTGGCCGGGCGGCTCGGTGTCTACCGGCTTGAACTGACCTTCCGGGGTCGGCTGGGACTTGGCGAGCGGCTGCTTCAGGAAGTCGGGGAGCGGGAACGCTTCAGTCATCGGTGGAGGCGTCAGCTCCGCGGCCTTCTGCTGCGGTGGAGGCTGTCGCTCGACTTTTTGTTCTATTGGCGGCGCGAACAGCGGCGGCACCTCGGCCTGGGGCGGCGAGGCCTGCTCAGGCTCAGCGGTCGGCCGCATCGGTTCGCCGGCACTGTCGGAGACCGTTCCGGTGGCACGCAGGTCCGCTTCGGTCGCTAGTTCAATGCTGACCGCACCGTCGATGCCGCTGGGGTCACCCAGTTGCCGGGTGGGTGCGGAGAGGAAGCTCAAGAAGAACAGCGCGTGGGCGAACAACGCCATCCCGAGCGACAGCCGGAACGAGCCATCGTCACGGCGCAGACGCGCAGCGCCGGATTGGGCCGCGACGCGATGGGCCGCATCCTGCGCAAAGTCGATCGGGATTTGGCTGGCCGTGCTTCTCATACAGATCTGAAGTTAGCACCGTTGAGTGGGCGTGTCGTATAGGGCGGGCGGCCGTCATTGGCGGTCCAAGACGGGTTATCGTGGAAAAAGTGGCGGAAACGTGCGGCGAATGGCGCGCATGGCCGGTTCGCGGTCCTTGCCGTCGCAACCGGTCGACGCGGGGCGGCCAGCGCGCTATCGAGAGCGTCGAATTCGATCCAATCGCGCCCTGACTTCGGCCACTGCGGCCTCACGGCGCCGGAGTGACCGCAATGAACGTTCTTCTCATCGGCTCGGGCGGTCGCGAACATGCCCTGGCGTGGGCGATCTCGGCCAGCCCGTTGCTCGGCACGCTGTTCGCCGCACCGGGGAACCCCGGCATCGCGGAATACGCCACCTGCGTGGTGCTGGACGTGTCCGACCACAAGGCGATCATCGCCTTTTGCCGGCTGCAGAATATCGGGCTCGTCGTGGTTGGTCCGGAAGCGCCGCTGGTGGCGGGGCTGGCGGATGATCTCAAGGCCGCCGACATCAAGGTGTTCGGGCCGAGCAAACTCGCCGCACAACTCGAGGGCTCGAAGGGGTTCACCAAGGACTTGTGCAAGGAGGCCGGCATTCCGACAGCCGCCTACGCGCGCTTCCGGGATGCTGGTGCGGCCAAGGCGTATGCCGCCAAGCAGCCGGTGCCTGTGGTCGTCAAGGCGGACGGCATCGCGGCCGGCAAGGGTGTCGTGATCGCGGAAAGCCATGCCGAAGCGGCCGAGGCGATCGACGCGTGCTTCTCGGGCGCATTCGGGGCGGCGGGCGCGGAAGTCGTGATCGAGGAGTTCATGACCGGCGAGGAAGCGAGCTTCTTTGCGCTGTGCGATGGCCGTCGCGCGCTGCCGCTGGCGACCGCACAGGACCACAAGCGCGTGGGCGACGGTGACAAGGGGCCGAACACGGGCGGCATGGGTGCCTATTCGCCGGCTTCGATCGTGACGCCGGAGATATCTGCGCGGGTGATGCGCGAGATCATCGAGCCGACCGTGGCGGCGATGGCCAAGCGCGGGATGCCGTACGTCGGCGTGCTGTACGCGGGGCTGATGTTGACGAAGGATGGGCCGAAGCTGATCGAGTACAACGCGCGGTTCGGCGATCCGGAATGCCAGGTGCTGATGATGCGGCTCAAGTCCGACATCCTGACCGCGCTGATCGCGACGTGCGACGGCGTACTCGATACGTTCGATCTGCGCTGGTGGGACGACGTCGCGCTGACCGTCGTGATGGCCGCAAACGGCTATCCGGCAACGCCAGAGAAGGGGACGGAGATCAAGGGCCTCGACAAGGCCGCCACGGTCGAAGGCGTCGAGATCTTCCATGCGGGCACGAAGCTCGATGGCGCGCGACTGGTCGCGGACGGCGGGCGCGTGCTGAACGTTACTGCGCGGGGAAAGACCGTGCGGGAAGCCCGTGACCGCGCCTACGAAGCCGTGCGGCGGATCGAATGGCCCGGCGGGTTCTGCCGGTCCGACATCGGCTGGCGGGAGATCAAGCGCGAAGGTGGGGAATAGGTTCGCGGCGAGGACTTGAAACGGCTGGCGCGGCCCCCATTTAGGGCTCTCTGGCCTGCCACTTTCCGTTCTTCCCCGCTGCGAGACGGCCCAGCCGGGAGGGCATAGGAAGTGCGCCGGGCCGCCCGCGGCAGAGCCGTCAGCGCCGCGGGCTTGGCTTTCTCATTTGTGCACAGGCGGGCAAGCCCGCGACGCGCGGGTTGATCACAACTTCGACCCGTTGGCGGCACCGGCAAATCCTCCTAATGTCGGGCAAGATCATTCAACAGGGGGAAATGTCCATGTCCGACATCATCGGCTCAAATAAGCGTGGGGGCTCAAGCAAGCGCGGACCGTCACGCCGAACGATCGTGCGTACGGGCCTCGGGGCTGCGGTCTCGATGCCGGCTATCCTCAATGTGATCCCGGTGAACGCACAGAGCCGCGTCATCAAAATTGGTCACGTGAGCCCGCGCACCGGGCCGCTGGCAGCGTTCGGCGAGGCCGATCCGTTCGTGCTCGAGGGCATCAACAAGCTGGTCGGCCAAGGTATCCAAGTCGCCGGCCGCACATATCCCGTGCAGATCATCTCGAAAGACAGCCAGTCCAACGCCTCGCGCGCGGCCGAAGTGGCGGCAGAGCTGATCCTGCGGGACAAAGTGGACCTCATCGTCGGGGCTTCGACGCCCGACACGACGAACCCCGTCGCGGATCAGGCCGAGGTCAACGAGGTGCCGTGCATCACCACGGACTGTCCGTGGCAGCCGTACTTCTTCGGGCGCAAGGGCGATCCGGCGAAGGGCTTCAACTGGACCTATCACTTCTTCTGGGGCCTGGAGGACATTCTCGGCTCGTTCACGGCGCTGTGGGATTCCGCGGGTACCAACAAGGTGGTCGGCGGCATGTTCTCCAACGACGCGGACGGCAACGCCTTCGGCGACAAGGAGCGCGGCTTCCCGCCGGCGCTGGCGAAGGCCGGCTACAAGCTGGTCGATCCCGGCCGGTTCCAGCTTCTCTCCAACGACTTCACGGCGCAGATCGCGGCATTCAAGGCTGCCAACGTCGAGATCGTGACGGGCGTGTTCATCCCGCCAGATTTCGCGACGTTCTGGGCCCAAGCCGCGCAGCAGGGCTTCAAGCCGAAGGTCGTCACCGTCGCCAAGGCGCTGCTTTTCCCGACCACCGTCGGGTCGCTCGGTGCGCGCGGCATCGGGCTGACGACGGAAGTCTGGTGGAGCCCGAGCCATCCATACAAATCCAGCCTCACGGGCGATAGCGCGAAGACCTTGTGCGACGCTTACACGGCCTCGACGAAGCGGCCGTGGACGCAGCCGATCGGGTTCAAGCACGCGCTGTTCGAGGTCGCGATCGACGTACTGAAGCGGGCGAAGAGCCTGGAGGCG
>CANJPN010000456.1 GCA_947475855.1 Bradyrhizobiaceae bacterium | reverse complement strand
GGTTACAACTTCGCCAGGCTGCTGGCGTGGCTCAGAGAGCTTTGGCGCGTCCTGCTTGCGACCCTCGCCTTGATGCGTCTCGCCGGCCCCCCACCAGCGACGCCTGCATTGACTGCAACCTGATCGCCCCAAACTTCACGGCCGACTGAGTAGCGTGGGGCTTGCGGGCTGAAGTCTGCACGCCGTGCGGCGGCAAACCCTGTCCTCAGTTCACGAATATCTCAACCCGCCGCCGTGGACGGCCGAGATAGAGGAACAACACGGCCAGTCCGCCGAACGTGACGAAGGCCGGTACGTTCAGGACCGACATGATCAGCGGATCCCAGATGACTCTATGCGTGCGTGTCGCGACCGATTTCTGGGCACCGGCCAACGTCTGCGGCGCCAGGTCCGACCAGTGCTTGTGGATCGAGGCGAACGCAGGAGTCCCCGCCCGGTGTGGGCGCGATAGGTCGCTCGTGATAGCGATAACAGTGCCGAGCAGGAACAGGCTGCCGATAAAGCGCAGGACGAGCATGGACCTCGAAGCTCCCGGGCGTGCTCCCCGGGGCCGATCCCGAGGCTTTCATGTGCCGTACTGACGCCAAACCAGCGGGCAGTTTGTGCCGCACTGCCTATCCGCGATAGCGTCCGATCCCGGCGGACGCAAGGCAGTACCTTCTATTTCTTGAAATAGAACGAGAACAGCACGATGCAGGCCGAGATGACGACGGCCCAGACCCAGGCCGGGATGCCCTTCGACGAGGCCTGCGGAGCGCTTGCCGTCGCGGTCGAATGTGCAGCCGGTCCGGCGACAGGCTTGGCCGCGCCACTTGCGGCTGTTGCTGCAGGAACCGCCTCGGCCGGCTTGCTGACGAGTTGCTCGAATTTGTTGAAAAACTGGCCTGCCAGCATCTTCGCCGTCGAGTCGATCAAACGCGAGCCGAGCTGTGCGAGCTTGCCCGTGACCTGGGCATCGACATCGTAGCTGAGCTTGGTGCCGGTACCGTCCGGCTCCAGTTTCACCTTCGCGGCGCCGCGCGCATTGCCGGCGACACCGCCCGACCCCTTACCCGAGATCGTATAACCGTTCGGCGGATCGAGATCCTGTAGTTCGACCTCGCCATTGAACTTGGCCTGAACAGGTCCGATCTTGGTCGTAACTGTCGCTTTGAACGCCGTGTCGGAGAGCTTCTCTAGAGTGTCGCAGCCCGGTATCGCCTGTTTCAGGATTTCCGGATCGTTCAATGCGCGCCAGACTTCTTCCGGTGACGCGTTGATACGGTTCTCGCCAGTGAGCTTCATCGAGCGGATCTCCTTGGGGTTGGCCATGCCGGCAAATCGCGCCGGGCGCGTGGCAGGGCCTAAGACGAAGGGCTGAAGCCCAATTGCCACGGACGGGGTGCATTGTCACCTGCGCAAATCGGCCTGCGTTAACCAGGGCACCAGCACGGGCTTACCGTCATGCTGCAGATGCAGGGCGCGAACCCCGAAAACTCGGCCAAGCAGCGCCTCGTCGAGCACCTTTTGGGGAGGGCCATCGGCAACGATACGGCCGTCGTCGATCACGACGATGCGGCTTGCAAACCGGGCTGCGAGCGTAAGGTCGTGCAGTACCGCCAGCACCGTTGTACCGCTCGCCGCGGTTCGTTCGAGCAAGGCGAGAACGCCAAGCTGGTGCGCTGGATCGAGCGCCGCGATCGGCTCGTCGGCCAACAGGATGGTGGCTTGGACGGCCAACGCGCGCGCCAGCATCACCCGAGCTCGCTCACCACTGGAAAGCTCCGTGATCGGCCGTTCTGCGAGGTGAACTGCGTCTGTCGCCGCCAGCGCCGTGGCGACCGCCGCTGCATCACCTTCGCGCTCCCGTCCCGGACCACCGCCGTGCGGTATGCGCCCGATGGCCACCACGTCGCGCACGCTGATCGGCCAATCGGCAATGTTGCCTTGCGGCAGATAAGCAACCGTGCGCGCTCGCGTGGTGCCGGACATCTCCCGGGCGTCTTGCCCGGCGAGCTGGATGCGGCCGTCGGCAGGTGCCAGCCCCGCAATCGCGCGTAGCAGGGTCGTTTTCCCAGCGCCGTTCGGACCTATGACCGCGATCAACTCGCCCTTGCTGCTGCGCAAGCTGACCCGGTCGAGCACGATGCGCCCGGCGAGCCGCACACTGACGTCGTCGAGTTCGATCACGCCGCGACCTCCGCCTGCCGCCGACGGTCGACGACCAGGGCGATGAAGAACGGCACTCCGATAAGCGACGTGACGACACCGATATGCAACTCGGTGTTGGCCGGAATAAGCCGCACAATGCAGTCGGCCGCGAGGAGTAGATCCGCCCCGGCAATCATTGCCGGCACATGTACACGTGCGGGATCATGTCCGACGAGTGGTCGGATCAGATGCGGCACCACGAGGCCGACGAAACCGATCGCGCCGGCGACAGCGACGCAGGCGCCGACGCCTGCGGCGACGCCGAACAGCGTCATCCGTGACAGGCGTTGCAGGTCGATACCACTCGAAGTCGCGACGTCCTCGCCAAGGCTGAGGGCTGTTAGCTGATGACGCGTCGCGAGCAAGATCCAAGCGGCTACTGCCACGAACGGCGCGGCTATCGAGACGTGGCGGAAGCTGCGGTCTTCGAGCGAGCCAAGCAGCCAGAACGTGATTTCGAGCGTCGCATAAAGCGAAGGTGCGAGATTGAGTGTGAGCGAAATCAGAGCCCCGAAAAGGCTCGACAACGCAAGTCCGGCCAGGAGAAGCGTCACGATGTTGGCTTGCCGGCCCGCCAGTCCCATCAGCGCTGCGACCGAAATCAGCGCCATGCCTATTGCCGCTAATGGCAGTGTGAATGACAGCGCATCGGCAAGTCCCGTAGCGATTCCCAGCACCGCGCCGAAGGCGGCGGCGCCCGGCGCGCCGAGTATATCGGGAGCCGCAAGCGGATTGCGCATCAAGCCTTGCAAGGCCGCGCCCGAGAGGGCCAGCATTGCTCCGATCATGATCGCGAGCAATGTCCGCGGCAGCCGCAATTCCCTGACGATGAGCACATCGATCGGATCGCCAACGCCAAACAGGCCGCCGATCGACTGGCCCCACGAAAGGCCGACCGGTCCAAGCCTCAGCGACAGGATCGCAAGCGCGAGGCCGAGCGCGCAAAGGCCGGCGGTCAGTCTGATATCGCGGGCGTCGGGCAAGCCTGGCTCCGAAAATGGTTGACAGCACAGACTTGGATCGATGTCAGGGTAGAGCATGAACATCAAGCGCGATGATCGACCGGGTGTGAGCAAGCCGCCCCCACCGAGCCTGCGAATTCCTCGCCGGGGATGGCCCCTGTGGATTACGCCGATCGCTCTCGGCGCGGGCGTGGGCGCTGCTTTGGCCCAAGTCCCAGCTCCGGCCCGGATCGTGTCGATAAACCTGTGTACCGACCAACTCGCGTTGGCGCTTGCAGATCCCGGGCAGATCGCCGGCCTTAGCCGTTTCTCCCGCAACAGCGAGATGTCGTATCTCGCCGCCGGCGCCGCAGGCTACCGGGCGTTGCGCGGCAGCGCCGAAGAGGTGCTGAAACTGGAGCCGGATCTCGTGCTGGCCGGCGCTTTCTCCGGCCGGGCCACGCGCGCTGTGCTCAGAGCCCATGGTGTCCGCGTCGAGACGTTCGCGCCGCCCACGACGATCGCCGCCGCCAAATCCGAGATCGAACGGATGGCAGTACTCCTCAACCGGCCGCAAAAAGGCGCAGCACTGATCGACGACATTGATCGGGCTGTCTTGGAGGCAGCGGTGGCGCATGCCGGGCGACCCGCTGTATCGGCCCTCGCTATCCAGCGCCGCGGTTTTGTTGTCGGGCGGGAGACGCTGTTGTCCTCGGCGATGGCCGCGACTGGCTTCGTGAATGCGTCTGCCGCTTTCGGGATCTCGAGCATCGACCGTGCCCCCCTCGAAGCCATCGTCAAGCTGAACCCCAGTGTGCTCGTGCTGGAAGACTTGGCGGCCTTGCGCGATCAGTCGACCGCGCTGCTCCATCATCCGGTTCTGGCCCGGGCCGGCATCGGTTCGCGCACGCTGAAACTGCCAGTGGCCGAAGTTTCGTGCGGCGGACCTTCGCTGCCTCCTTTGATCCGTCGCCTATCGCGAGAAGCGATTGCACAAAACGCCCGCGGCTAGTGTGGCGTCGCGCCTTAATTGACAGACGGGTGCGGCAAGGATGGTGTCAATTAAGGCCCGATGAACGCCACACTAAGCACATGACTTATCGAGTGGCCCTTGTGTCGCGCCAAAATCGACCCCGGTCGCGGCCATGATACGATTTTGGCGCGACGGGCCACTAGCGCGAGATCTGGGCGATACCGTCCCAGAGCAGCTTGATCGATACGACGAACTGGCAGGCGTAGAGCATCTTGTAGAAAGGTTTAGGGGGCACGTGACGAACGAGCCAGATCCCGGCCAGCGTCGACACCCAGGCAACCGGAAACAGCATTGCGGACGTAGCCACGTTCACGGCACTTAGCTGGCCCAGCATGAAGTAGGGCGGCAGTTTCAGCGCATTGACGAGCGAGAAGAACATGATCGTGGTGCCCGCGTAGAGCGCGTTCTCGAGTCGTTGCGGCAGGATATAGACCGAATACGGCGGACCGCCCGCATGCGCAAAGAAGCTCGTATAGGAAGCGAGCCCGCCCCAGAACGTAGCGCGAAAGCGATCCGGCCCGGCAGGTTGTGTTCCAGCGGCCGGTTGCCTGCCGAACCAGTAGTTGAGCGTGAACACGATGCCGATCAGTCCTACCATGATACGCACGTGCGCTTCGGTGACCCACGCCGCCGTCGCCCAACCCGCGATCACCCCGATGAACGCTGCAGGGATAAGTAGCCGCAGATTGGCCCAGTCATAGGTGCGCCGGTAGTTCCAGATTCCGATGATGTCGGTCGCGACAAGCAGCGGCAGCTGAATGGCGGCAGCTTGCACCGGCGAGATCGTAAGTGCCATCAGCGGCACGCCGAGCGAGCCGATACCCGGCAGAAATCCGCTCTTCGACATCCCGATCAGGAATGTGCCGATCGTCGCGGCGATATAAAACCAGGGATCGGTGATCATGGGAACAGGGCCGCGCAAAGCTGCTCAGACGCGGCCAGACACTAGGAGCCAAAGCCCCACGACGTCTGGCATCATGTCGTCGCATGCTGCTGGGCGGTTGTCTGCGCCAGCCAGGACGTGACAAATCTCAAAACTTGACGTGCATGTTGACCTTGCCGGTCACATCGGGGGTGTAGTCCGTGGTCCCAAACAAAACGCCAAATTCGATTTCGGCATGCGGAGCTTCGCCGCCGCCGTGTCCCGCGGCGTGCTTGACGCTCCGCGCACCGCCAGCGCCGCCTGCGCCACTGCCCCCCACAGCACCCCGCGGCAGCTCAACCTCGAAGATCAGCACGGGGCCTATCC
>CANJPN010000455.1 GCA_947475855.1 Bradyrhizobiaceae bacterium | reverse complement strand
GCGTCTGAAACCTCGCCCCGCTTCAGGTGGCCGAGAGCTGCGGCCAGCCGCGAGACGCCGATCGAGAAGCCGGTGGCAGGCACCTTAGTGCCCGTAAACCGCTCGACGAGACCGTCGTAGCGTCCGCCGCCGCCGACCGAGCCGAAGCGCACGGTGTTGCCGGCTTCGTCCTTCACCTCGAAGGTGAGTTCGGCCTCGAACACGGGGCCGGTGTAGTATTCGAGGCCGCGGACGACGGTGGAATCGAACGAGATGCGGTCGCGACCATAACCGCCGGCAGCAACTAGATCTTCGATCTGGCGGAGTTCGGCGACGCCAGCCTTGCCGGTTTCGCTGCCGCTGACGATCGGCTCAATCAGATCGAGCGCCTTCTCCCCGCCATCGGCGCTGGCGTTGACGAAGCGCAACATCGCATCGATGGCCTGGGAAGCGAGGCCCGCGCCCGGCGTGAAGTCGCCGGATTCGTCCTTGCGGCCGGTGCCAAGCAAGCGCGAAACACCTTCTGGCCCGAGCCGGTCGAGTTTGTCGACGGCGCGCAGAACCGTGAGGCGCTGCTTGGCATCTTTCTCCAACATCGGATCGATACCGATGCCGATTAATGCTCCGTCCAAAAGTTTGCGGTTGTTGAGCTTGATGCGGTATTGGCCGCGCGCAACACCGAGTCGTTCCATCGTGTCGGCAGCGAGCATGCAGATTTCGGCGTCGGCGGCGATGTTGTCGGTGCCGACGGTATCGGCATCGAATTGGGTGAACTGCCGGAAGCGGCCGGGGCCGGGCTTCTCGTTGCGCCACACCGGACCCACCGCGTAGCGGCGATAGGGCAGCGACAAGGTCTGCTGCTTGAGGCCCTGCGCGACATAGCGGGCGAGCGGCGCGGTCAGGTCATAACGCAGCGACAGCCATTGCTCGTCGTCGTCCTGGAACGAGAATACGCCCTCGTTCGGGCGGTCGAGGTCGGGCAGGAACTTGCCGAGCGCGTCGGTGTACTCGATGGCCGGAGTCTCCAGCGGCTCGAAGCCGTAGGACTCGTAGACCTCGCGGATGGTCTGCAGCATGCGCCCCTCGGACCGGATGCGGGCGGGGTCGGTATCCTGGACGCCGCGCGGAGTGCGCGCCTCGGGGCGGTTGCCGTTGGGTGATTTCGCCATGGTGGCTGGTACATTCGTGTCAGAGTTCAAATCGGTTGGGGGCCTTATACCGAACGGGTGTGGTGGCGCAAAGCCGCGATCGCATTGCTCAGAAGCTGAATGAAGAGAGAAGCTGGATGCTGCCGAGGCTTCTGGCCTTCGTGAAGTAGGCTTGATCGGCGGTTACCAGCGCGGCTCCGGTTTCGAGCGCGACGGCATGGTAAAGTGTATCGAACATATGGTGCTGCAGGCTTATCGTGAGGTCTGCAGCGCGCCTGAGCGCTGTTTCGGTCGATACGATCTCGATTTGCGCGGACCTCAGTATTCCAAACGTGATCGGCACCCGATGCGGGCGGGTTCGGGCGACGACCGCCAGCACTTCGGCTGGGAAATGGGCGGGCGCCAGAGCTTCGATCGCCCGATTACGAATACCGCGAAGGATCATGAGAGCTTCATCGACGTTCGGCTCAGTCGCCGGCTGGCGGATCACCCATTTGATCGCCACGCTCGCGTCGATCACAACCTTCAAGGGCGCCCCTCTTGCCGAGCCTGCCGGATTTCCTCATCGGTCATCGGCGGATCCTGTGCGCGCTGATGCAGCAACTCCTCGAGCAAGGCATCGAACTGGGCATCGGCCTTGGCCCGGCTACGCCTCTCCTCTACGGCCTTGCGCATCAGCTCGGCAACGATGGCGCTTTTGTTCTGGCCATCGAATTCCGCGTTGAAAGCTTCCTTTACGTCGTCGGGGATCGAAAAATTCATGGTGCCCATGACAGCGGCTCCATTGTTGAAATTCTCAACAATGATAAGGCATGAAGCACTTCGGAAGCAATGGGCAACTCGGATGTGCCCCAGATGCGCCTTACATCCTTGACGCCGCCGCGCCGGGCTGGCATGAGAGGCGCCGACGGCCGGACGGCGTGCGCCATCCGGCCTTTCCATCATTACAGCCGGTGGATGCCTTCGGACGGGGCGAATTCCCTGTCGCGGCGTCCCGGTGTACGGATTTCAGGAGATTTCCCATGACCAGGCAATGCGAGCTGACCGGCAAGCTGCCGATGTCCGGCAACAACCGCAGCCACGCCGAAAACAAGACGCGGCGCGTATTCCGCCCGAACCTGTGCGATGTGACGCTGATCAGCGATACGCTCGGCCGCAGCTTCAAGCTGAAGGTCAGCGCCCACGGCCTGAAGTCCGTGGAGCATCGCGGTGGCCTCGACAGCTACCTGCTGGCAG
Organism: Bradyrhizobiaceae bacterium; assembly: GCA_947475855.1. Taxonomy (GTDB): domain Bacteria; phylum Pseudomonadota; class Alphaproteobacteria; order Rhizobiales; family Hyphomicrobiaceae; genus CAMDPA01. The sequence continues at coordinate 3,069 of CANJPN010000455.1, read as the reverse complement.
CCGGAAACGACGAGCTGTCGCTGCGCTGCAAGCGCTTGAAGCGCGACATCATCAAGAAGAAGGCCGAGACGGGCACTGTCGCCGCCTGAGGCCTGTGACGCTCGCTAACGGTGTACTTTCCACCAGCCAAGCCAGGATGCGCTGACGTACAGCGGCATCAAGGCTTGGTTTTTGGCGTTGCCGCAAGCTCGATCAGCGTAAACTGCAGCAGTAAAGAGCGCTGCAGGAACCCATTGAAATTGTTGTCCGACATGAGGGTCAGCACGGTCTGACCACGGGCGTTGCGCGACAGGGCCAACGCTTCCATGTTGTCGATCTCCGCCGTCATGTCGACGTCGAGCAGCACTTCTCCATCGAGCAACGCGCCCGGCTTTATGTCTGCTGCTCGGATCAGGCGGATGCGGGCTTTCACACCTTCCAGCCAACGGAACTTGCGTTCGAGCACGATCAGACTGCCGTCGGGGAGAGAGGCGGCGTCGGTGATCGCGAAGTCGGCGATATTGACAAGGCCCAGCCTCTGAGGCTCGCTGCCGATCCCTGCCGGCCAGATCCAGCCCGTGTGGTTCCGCGCCTGGTCGAAGTATTCCTCGGCAAAGGCAATCACGGCGCCTTTCAGCGGGCCGCCACGCAGGACGGCCACGGACTCGAAGCCCTTGTTGGTCGAGATGCGGCGCACGTCCGGCGGCATCTTGAGGTAGCCCAGCGGCGGGCCAATTCCTCGGTCGGAGACCGGGAAACGGCCGATCCGATGGTTGCGCTCGAAGGCGATCAATACGGTGCCTTTGGCGAGTGTTCCGTCGAGCAGAGTTATGCTTTCCGCATCTCGATCGCGAAAGCGGCTGAGAAGCTGTCCTCCAAGCCCTGAAATATCGCCCAGCATGGCATTGGCCAGACCATGGGGCCGGCCAGCCTCGTGGACCAGCTCGGTCATCATCCAATGGCCGCGATCGGAGACCGTCAGCAGCCGGCGGCCATCCTCGGAAACAACCAGGCCTGACCAGCCGCCGAAATCCTTGTGCGGCGAGGCCAGAACGAGGCCGCCGACGAATTCGAGCCTGCCGCCCGACGCGCCTACGCCTGCCGCCCTGCCGAAACTGGAAAGCTGGCGGGCGGTGACCTCGATGGGCACTGGCGGCGCCACCGTGGGCGGACCCAGGCCGCGAGGGGGCTGCTGAGGCTTGACGCCGACCTGTTGCTGGGCTTGGGCGACTTGCCCATTCGACAGCGCTACCCCACAGGCGGCCGAAAGTCCGGTAAGCAATCCGCGGCGGTGTATCGACGGCTTGCTCGGCACCTGTCCATCCATGGCGTTACCGAGACCATTATTCCGATCCCCTGACATAGGGGGGCGCTCCACTCGCGAAGGCGTAGCACAGCGCCGGCACCGATTCGCGTCGCACGATTCATATCACGAGTTGGGCGGGTTTACGGCGCAACTCGCGGTGATGTCAGGCCATGAGCAGAACCGTTTGCCACCTGCGCAGGTACATTCATCCTCCTTCCGAATGCGCATACCACTGCGCGCGACATGACGGCCGGATCCCTTGAATTCGCTCCAGCTGCCGTCTAATTGGGGGCGGGCCCGAGAGGCCGTGACCACGAGGCGAGGAGCAGCCGTTAGACCATGGCGAAGATCACTTTCATCCAGCCCGACGGCAGCAGCCAGACCGTGGACGCCCAGCCGGGCGTAACGGTCATGGAAGCGGCCAAGCTCAACAGCGTCGCCGGGATCGAGGCGGAATGCGGCGGCGCGTGCGCCTGCGCGACCTGCCACGTCTATATCGACGCCGCCTGGACCGCGAAGGTCGGCAAGCCCGGCGACATGGAAGAGGACATGCTCGATTTCGCGTTCGACGTGCGAGAAGAAAGCCGCCTGTCCTGCCAGATCAAGGTCACAGCCGAATTCGACGGCCTCGTGCTGAAGGTGCCAGAGAAGCAGTTCTGACCGGCGACGGCCTGCATAGATAAAGGAAGCCCCTCATGGCCCAAGAGAGCCCGGAAATGCCGATCGAGGCCGATGCCGTAATCGTCGGCGCAGGTCCCGTGGGTCTCTTCGCCGTGTTCGAGCTCGGCCTCGTGGACATCAAATGCCACCTGATCGACATCCTCGACAGGCCGGGCGGGCAGTGTGCGGAACTCTATCCGGAAAAGCCGATCTACGACATCCCGGCGTTGCCGATCGTCACGGGCCAGGAACTCGTGGACAAGTTGATGGAGCAGATCAAGCCGTTCGGTCCGACGTTCCACTTCTCCCAGCGTGTCGATAGCCTTGCCAAGCTGGACGACGGGCGGTTCCGGCTCGTGACCGATGCAGGCACGACCTTCATCGCGAAGGTTGTGGTGATTGCGGCCGGTGGCGGATCGTTCACGCCAAAGCGGCCGCCGTTACCGGGCATCGAGGCCTACGAAGGCAAGTCCGTGCACTATTCCGTACGCCGGATGAGCCAGTTTGAAGGCAAGGATGTTTTGATCGTGGGTGGCGGCGACTCCGCGCTCGACTGGACGCTGAACCTGCAGCCGATCACGAAGTCGCTGACGCTGCTGCACCGTCGCGACGAATTCCGCGGCGCGCCGCACTCGGTCGAACGGATGCGTGGGATGGTGGCCGAGGGCAAGGTCCGGCTGATCATCGGCCAAGCCACTGCGGTGAGCGGAGGCGACGGTCAGCTCAGCACCGTGACGGTGAAGACGAAGACCGGCGAAGAACAGATTGCCTGCACGGCGATGCTGCCGTTCTTCGGATTGACGATGAAACTCGGGCCGGTGGCGGAGTGGGGGCTGAACCTGCATGAGAACCTCGTGCCGGTCGATACCGAGAAGTTCGAGACGAGCACGCCGCGGATCTTTGCGATCGGCGACATCAATACCTATCCAGGCAAGCTAAAGCTGATCCTCTCGGGCTTCCACGAGGCCGCTCTGATGGCGCAAGTGGCTCACCGCTACATCCACCCCGACAAGAAGTTGTTGTTCCAGTACACGACGTCGTCCTCGAACCTGCAGAAGAAGCTCGGCGTCCGCTAGATGCATCATCCGACCGGAGGGAATCGCGTTTGCGATTCCGCTGGTCGG
>CANJPN010000454.1 GCA_947475855.1 Bradyrhizobiaceae bacterium | reverse complement strand
GATGGTTTTTCTGGGCCGGATCATCATGAATGGAATGGCGGACAAACCCCAGGGTTCCGCGCTGGCGCGGCTTTATTTTTTCAACGGAACGTTCGCCTATCTCATCACGCCTGCGGCTTGCCGGACTCTGATCTCCAGCCTTCTCCCAATGGATGGCCACATAGATCACGAGATCAGCAAAGTTCTGATCGCGCGCCGGTACGATTTTGCCGCCCACTACGTCGAACCTGCATTCTTCGAGCCCGACTGGTCTCTGCGAAGCGATTGCTATGTCCCGCTGGAAGACGAGACCGATGCGAACCGTGCGCTGGGGGCGCTTCTGAATGAAAGCAGGCAGCTCCTCCTTGACGATGGCCGGCCCATTCTCGAGCCGTTCGCCTAGGCCTTGCCTCTGCCGGCAGAGATGCCGCGTCAGTGATCGTTTGGGCTATGATGTTCAAACCATGGAATTGCCTGGCAGCGCGGAAGTTCGGTACTGCACCAGCATCACGCGTCGCTTGACCCGCCGCACAAGACGCGCGCCCCATCACGACAGCAGGGAGAATGCCAAGTGCCTGACGCTGCCCCCGCTCTTCGACCCGTCGATATCGATCGCATCGGCCGCGTGTGGATACGCGAAGGCACCAGCGACTATGCTGTGCTCGAACAGATCTTCCACACCGAGGAGTTCAACATCAGCACGGCCCCGCAGTTCGCCTGGATACGAGCCTCTTACGACAGAATGCTGCAGGCCGGTGAAGTTCCTCTGATCATCGACTGTGGCGCCAACATCGGTCTGAGCGCCCTCTACTTCGCCTTGCATCTGCCCAAGGCGAAGATCCTCGGCATTGAGCCAGCGAGGGACAATGTCGAGCTCGCGCGCAAGAACACGAGCGGCAATCCGCTGATCGAAATCATCGAGGCCGCCGTGCACGACCGGGCGACCATGCTGGAGTTGGTCGACCCCAACGCCGAGAAGTTCGCTTATCGGGTGCAAGAGGCAAGCGCCCGCACGACAACGCCGATCGAGGCTGTCACCATCGCCGCGCTCATGCAGCGCCACGCAGCCAAACGCAACCTGATCGTAAAAGTCGATATCGAGGGTGGTGAGGAGACGCTGTTTCGTTCGAATATCGACTGGCTCGATCGAACCGATCTACTGATCGCGGAGACGCACGACTGGTTGTTTCCGGGGCAGGGCACCAGCGGGACACTGTTCTCCGCTATTGCCGGGCGCAAGTTCGAGGTGATTCAGAAGGGAGAATACATCTCCTTCTTCTTCCGCTGAAATTGGGCTCCTGCTTCTACCGGCAGACTTCCGCTGCAGCCTTGCGCGCGTCATCAAGATCACGCGTGGATGCCGCAACGAGTACCTCGAGTTGCCGAAACGTCGTGACGTCAACACCTTTGGCCAGCTCGTCGGCGCGGAACACACTGGCGCGGTCTGTGGGCTCGAGGCTCGCGACAGCCTCGCGATAGCGCGCGGCCATCTTCACGCGCTCACTGGCAAGCACTGCGACGATATCGGCGTGCCGCCCGCTCTTGGCTGCCAGCGTTCCGAGCCGGTCGACCTGCCGCTCGTATTCGATTTCACGCTCCCGCAGGCGGGTCGCCATCGCTTCGTAATCGGGCGTTCCGTTGCGCAACAGAGCATTCTTGAAATCCTGCGCCTGCCTCCGGCTCGTGATCGCGGCATCGCGGGCCGCAAGTCCCATGTCCTGCGCCAACGACAGTTCGCGCAGACGATCGGCGCAGGAAGCCGCCATCGCAGGAATCACCCACGATGCAAGCGCAATGCAGGCCACGCCGAGGAACCAGCCAACCGTTCGCTTCGGGGTCGTGATCATTTCGAATTACCCTGGAGAGACTTGACGAGCCCACCCCACTTGTTCGCCTCCGCGATCAGGAACGCCGGGATGGAATTGCGCTCCAGACCTCCGGCATCGACGCCGTTCTCCTCCAATACCTTGATGAAGGAGGGATCGCGAAGCACGGTGCCAGCGATTTCCGATAGACGACGTACTTGTGGCGGTGCCATTTGCGGTGGCCCCACCAGAGCGTACCAGGAGTCCGCCTCGAAACCGGCGAGGCCCGCCTCACCCATCGTCGGCACGTCGGGGATGCGAGGCGATCTCTGCGATCCCGTTGTCGCGAGAACGCGGACGGCGCCTTCACGCATCTTAGGCAAAGCCAGAATGGCTGCCGGCAGCATCAGATGCAGTTTACCGGATGTGACCGCACCAAGAGCATCCGCACCACCTTTGTAGGGGCGGTGGACCAGCGTCGCGTTGGCCTTCTGCGCGAACAGCTCGCCGACGAGATGGTGGGGGCCGCCTGTGCCCGTGGAACTGTATTCGAGCTTTTCCTTCCGAGCTGCAACAACCAGCTCCAGCACTGACTTGTAGGGCGATGAATTCGCCACCACGAGCAGGTATGGTGCGGTTCCGATCATGGCTATCGGAGTAAACTCGTCGGGACGATATCCGGCTGGCTCGGGCAGGCCCAGCGCGATGGCATGGCTCGTGACGGTGGCCATCATCAGGACGCCAGAGTCGGGGGCCGCGGCAAGCACTTTGCGCGCGGCGATCGCACCGGATTTTCCGGTCTGGTTCTCGACCTCCACGGTTCCGTTCAATTTGCGCCCCATTTGACGGGCGAGTTCACGAGTCAGAATATCGGTCGAGCCTTGGGCCTCGCTCGGCACGATGATGCGCCACCGCTCGTCCGCAAACGCGGGTTCGGCCCAGGAGGCAAACAGCCCCGATGCGCAAGCTATACGGATGGACTTGACCAGCTTCGTTACGGACATGAGACGGTACGATCCAATCTGGCCATCGGGGTCACTCGCCCTTTTTCTCCACGGCGCAACGGCATCACGATCATTTGCGCGCCGACCTCACCAGTGTTGGCACAAGCACCGGCCTGCACCAAGCGGGGCAAGCGATCCGCGCCACCTGCGTACGGGCTGAAATCGCCCAGCGCTCGTTTGTCCTTACGCCTTCTTCTCCCAGCCACCCTTTTCCCCCTGTTGCCAATAGGTGACCGAGCAACCCTTTGCTTTGAGCGTTTTCCAGTGGGCGCGGGCTTCCGTGACGGCGGTTTCGTCGCGTCCGTCGAACATGATGACGAGACGCGCGTAGCCGGCGGGATCGGGTGGCTCGGCGCCGTCGACGATGAAGCGGACCGTCGCGCCGTTCGGGTTCTCGAGGCCCGTCGTCAGGAAAATGGGCTGGCGCTCGGGGTAACCGTCCTGGCGGCGGCCGTGCGGCAGAAATGCCTGATCGTCGAACGTCCACAAATGCAGGTCGAGCGCATCCAGGCGCTCCTCGGTACCCGCCTGCACGACAGCGCGCCAGCCGCGCTCCAGCGTCTTGGACAGCAGCATCGGCAGCACGGTCTCGAGCGACTGGCGTTCCAGATGATAGAACAACGCCTCGGTGGCGGCAGGTGCGGTCACGTTCGGGTCTCCCTTCGTGCGAAGGGACAACGGCCTAGCAAACCCGCACCTGTCAAGCCGTCAGGATGAACGTAGGTCGGGTCGAGGGTCGCTTCTACTGCGGCGCGAGGCCCGACACTTCCACGGTAGACGTTGGGCCTCCCCCGGCTCGCGCCATGCGCGTCCGGGGTCGACGCCAACCTGCGGCAGTCGGATCAGCGCCTGCTGGAACGATTGACCTCGCCGGAGTCGATCAGCGCGTCGACGCACTTCGACGAGATCTCGGCTTGCTTGGCCTCCATGCAGGCGCGCAGGGCCGTGCTGCCGACCTTGTAGGAGGGGCAGAGACGCTTGTAGTCGCCGGCGCAGGCCTTCTTCACTTTCGCCGATACGGCCATCGCCGGTGCGGCGGCGCCTGCGAACGCGATGATGGCGGCAGCCACTGTCACGGCGGCAATCTGGCCCAAACGAATGCTCATCCTCGGATCCTCGGGTGGTTGGTTTTGTTGGCATATTAGCGCTGTTGGGGCGGATCGGAGACGGACGCCGGCCCCATGGTAAACTGCCGGTGGAAAACCGGCTTCAGGGGGCGGGTGGCGTAACCTTCACGGATGCTCGCAAAACGGGTAATCTCTGGTGCAATGTTCTCGTGAGAGCGAAGGCCAGAATGAGCACCGCCGAGCAGCTTACGCGGCATGAAGCCGCCCGGATGACGGTCGAGGCGTTCCTGGCGCTGCCGGGCGACGGCACAGGTCGGATCTTCGAGCTTGTGCATGGGGAGATCCGGGCTCAGGATGCGGCAAGCGACGCGCATGGAAGCATCCAACAACGGCTCGGCATCATATTGGGCAACCATATCGACGCTAACCGGCCGGGCTGCCGCGTCGTCGCCAATCCCGGCATCAAGCCTCGGCTCTTGGCGAAGTGGAACTATCGCATTCCCGAGCTGGGCGTGACGTGCACGCCCAACCGCGCAGACGTGCGCGAGACTCCAGATCCGATCCTGCTGGTCGAGGTGCTGTCGCCAACCAACGAAGCCGACACGTGGAGCAACGTACCGCTCTACGCCACGCTGCCGTCCGTGCAGGAGATCCTTCTGGTGGACTCGTCGAAGGTCGAGGCGATGCTTTTGCGGCGCGGGGCGGACGGAAACTGGCCGCAGGAGCCGCAGGCGATCGTGGCGGGCGGGGTGATCGAGTTGACGTCGATCGGGCTCGAAGTGACGCTCGCGGAAGTTTATCGGGATACGCATCTGGCAGGCGGGTCAACCGCATTCGCGCGAACATAGAAGTCCCTGCATTCCCGGAAGCCGAGTGGAGCGAGGCTATCCGGGACCTTTCCCCTTCTGAGAGGTGTAAAGGCCCCGGATCTTCACGCTCCGACCCTGCGGTCGGATCGTTCGTCCGGGGACGCAAGAAAAAGTCGTGCGCCTGCGTGCGTCTATGTTGGCGCGAATGAGTGTCAACCGCCTGAGGATTACTCAAGTCGGGGTTGACCGTGACGCGGCCCAGCGCGACGGTGCTGGCCAAATCGTTGAACCGAAACGGCAATGGCCGCCATGACCCAGATCCCGGACTTTACGAAGATTGCGCTCGGTGGCGCGCTCCCCCGCGAGGCAGTGCACTCCCAGGTGTCAGACCCGCAGGGTCTGACACCATTTCAGACACCCGAGGGGATTCCCTTGCAGCCGTACTACACGGCGGCGGATACGTCGGGGCTCGACTTCGTGGATGGGCGGCCGGGCGTGGCGCCGTTCGTACGCGGCCCCTATCCCGCGATGTACGTGACGCAGCCGTGGACGATCCGGCAGTACGCGGGCTTCTCGACGGCGGAGGATTCCAACGCGTTCTACCGGCGCAATCTGGCGGCGGGGCAGAAGGGTCTGTCGGTCGCCTTCGATCTCGCTACGCATCGCGGCTACGACAGCGACCACCCGCGTGTGAAAGGCGATGTCGGCATGGCCGGCGTTGCCATCGACTCGATCCTCGACATGCGCACGCTGTTCGACCAGATCCCGCTCGACCAGATGAGCGT
>CANJPN010000453.1 GCA_947475855.1 Bradyrhizobiaceae bacterium | reverse complement strand
GCCTTCATGCGGGAGACGTCGAGCAGCTTGCGCGGCGTGCCGTCTGGCTTCGATATGTCGTAGTGGATGGCGCCTTTGAAGCCGACGGCTTCGCGGATCATCGTCGCGAGCTGGGCGATCGAAACGTCTTCGCCGGTGCCGATGTTCACGTGCTCCTCGCCCTCATAGTGTTTCAATAGAAATACCAGGCCGTCGGCAAGATCATCTACGTGCAAGAATTCGCGGCGTGGCCGACCTGTGCCCCAAACCACGACGTGGTCGGCGCCGGCGATCTTAGCCTCGTGAACTTTTCGGATGAGGGCCGGCAGCACGTGGCTCGATGCGAGGTCGAAGTTGTCGCCAGGACCGTAGAGATTGGTCGGCATAGCCGAGATGAAGCGCGCGTTGTGCTGGCGCATGTAGGCTTGGCACAGCTTTATGCCGGCTATCTTGGCGACGGCGTACCACTCGTTGGTCGGCTCGAGAGCACCGGTGAGCAGCACGCGCTCTGTCATCGGCTGCGGAGCGAGCTTTGGATAGATGCACGACGAGCCAAGAAACAAGAGCTTTTCGACGCCGACGGCGTGCGCGGCGGAGATGACATTCGCCTCGATCATCAGGTTGTCGTATAGGAAATCGACAGGACGCGAGGAATTGGCGCCGATACCGCCGACCGTCGCGGCAGCGACGATCACTGAGTCGGGCTGCTCACGCTTGAACCAATGCTCTACCTGATCCTGACGGCGGAGGTCAGCCTCGGCGCGGCCGGCGGTAAGGATTGTGCAGTGCTCGCGCTCTAGCCTGCGCAGCAGCGCACTGCCGACGAGCCCGCGATGGCCAGCGATGAATACGCGTTTGCTCGTCAGATCGTATCTCGGCGGACGGGCCGCGTCAGCCATGGCGGTCCCGCCTTTCCTTTTCAGTAGGGATAAGCGCGAGGTCGGCTTCTACCATCTCCTCGATCATTTGCCCGAACGTCGTGGTATGCCGCCAGCCGAGCACGCGATGTGCTTTTGACGGGTCGCCTAGCAGTAGGTCGACTTCGGTCGGACGGAAATAGCGCTCGTCGATCTCTATCAGCACCTCGCCGGAATCTGCGTCGTAGCCCTTTTCCTGGGCGTCCTTTCCCTGCCACTCGATGCGACGGCCGACGAAGCTGAATGATACTTCAATCATCTCACGCACAGAGTGCATCTCACCGGTGGCCAGCACGTAGTCGTCGGCGGTGTCCTGCTGCAGGACGCGCCACATGCCCTCGACGTAGTCTCGGGCGTGCCCCCAGTCGCGTTTTGCGTCGAGGTTGCCGACGTAGAGCTTTTTCTGCAGACCAAGCGAGATTGCTGCAACCGCGCGCGTCACCTTGCGCGTGACGAATGTCTCGCCGCGCAGCGGGCTCTCGTGATTGAACAAGATGCCGTTGGATGCGTGATAGCCGTAGGCCTCGCGGTAGTTGACCGTAATCCAATAGGCATAGAGCTTGGCCGCGGCGTAGGGGCTGCGAGGATAGAAAGGCGTCGTCTCTTTTTGCGGGGTCTCCTGCACCTTGCCGTAGAGTTCGGAGGTGGAGGCCTGGTAGAAGCGCACCTTGTCCTTGATGCCGAGGATGCGAATGGCTTCCAGCAGCCGCAGCGTGCCCATGCCGTCGGCATTGGCGGTGTACTCGGGCGTCTCAAAGCTTACTTGCACATGGCTCTGCGCGGCAAGATTGTAGATCTCGTCGGGCTGCGTCTCCTGTACGAGACGTATCAGGTTGGTGGCGTCCGTCATGTCGCCATAGTGCAGGAAGAACGAAGTGTCGCGCTCGTGGACGTCGACATAGAGGTGGTCAATGCGCTGCGTATTGAACGAAGAAGAGCGTCGCTTCACACCGTGAACGATGTAATTCTTCGAGAGCAGAAGTTCACTGAGGTACGCGCCATCTTGCCCGGTCACGCCCGTAACGAGAGCGATCTTTCTCTTGCTCATTGCTTGACCTTTGAATCCATTCTCTAGTGATCCCAGTAGCAGGAGTTTGCGTCATCGAACAAGGTTTCTTGAGCCACACTTTTCTGCGACAGAGGTGGCTCTGCGGTTACCGCAGGCTGACCCAGCCTTGCGTACTTTGCACTCGTCACTGGAGTAAATCCAGTGACGAGCCGCATCCAGGCTGTGGCAAATGAAGGAGTTATCGACATTGGTCGGTCGTCTCGGGTCCTGGATAGCCGGGAAGCCACTACTTGCGCTCGTCATTGGCGGCGCAGTCCTCCGAGTCGGATGGCACCTCACATGGCCCGGCAAGGATCCGCCGGATGCAGCGATCTACCTCCAGGGCGCGCGGGAGCTGCTCGCGCACGGCCGCATGGAGAACGATATCTACATGCCACTCTACCCTCTGCTGGTGGGTATCACGGGGCAGTCGGGCATCATATGGCTGCAGATCGCGCTTTCCACCTTGAGCATAGTGCTGGTCTACCGGCTTTCAATGCAAATCTGGAAGCTGGAGATCGCTGCACTGCTGGCGGCCTGGCTGTGCGCACTCAATCCTGTCCTCATCTATTACGCTAACCTGCGGCTGACGGAGACCACTTTCATATTCCTTGTTGTTTTGGGTCTGACGCTGCTTATTGAGCAGCGGGTCTTCATGGGAGCAATCGCGCTCGTCCTGGCCAACCTGACGCGGCCGACGCTCGACGTGATATTGCCGGTATTGTTGGCGAGCAGCATGTTGACGGCGCGGCCGGCGCTGATGAACTTGCGGCAGGCGTCGCGAGAGTTTGGCCGGAGACTCTTCGTCTTTGCAGCCGTGTATTGCGTCCTGATGAGCCCCTGGTGGCTGCATAACTACATGAAGTACAATGCGTTGGTCCGGCTAAGCCTCGGCGACGGAATCACCATGGTGCTGGAGAACAATCGGGAGACAGAAAGGCTCGGGGGCGACTGGACGACGGCCGCGCCGTGGGGGCGGTTCTCCAGCATCGCCGACCCGATTGCCCGCAACAATGCGATGAAGGCCGCCGGCGTGGCCTACATTAGGGAAAGGCCGCTGGCGTGGTTTGTCGGTTCGGTGGACAGGCTGAGGCGCTTCCTGACGCCTTGGCCGGCGCCGCAGGTTCCGCTAGCCGTGAAGGTCATTACTGCGCTTGCCGTCGTTCCGTTCATGCTGGGCGCGCTGTTGTCCCTTATGTGGTGGCGGCGACGGTGGCGAAGCTTCGCGCCGCTGCTCTTGGTCATCGGCTTCCTCTCAGCAGTGCACATCGCTACTCATGCGCTGATCCGGTATCGGCTGCCACTTGATCCGCTACTTATGGCAATGGCGGCTGGGCCGATTGCGATCTCACTGCGTGCCTTGGCGGGGAGCGGGCGATGGCACTCACTGTTGCGGCTGCTCAATGGGCCAGTGCGGCCGGGTCGGCAGTAGTAAGGTGATCGCAATATGGTGCTGCCGACAGGCCGCTGCGAAAAAGCTTCCCCCCAATTTCGGCGGAAGTCATCAGACTTCTGTGTTCTCAGTTGACGAAATTTCTGCTGCGACAGCACATCGCTATAGGATGCTTTTGAAATTCTCGTGAGCTTGCCGGCAAGGGGGGGGGGGATGGCGCCTGTAGCTATAGGTGAAGAATTGTCATGCTCTTTTAATGGGCGTTCACTGGTCGCCCAGCTCGAATGCGACGCTCGCGATAGTGGCGCACCACTGGAACGGGCACCCGAGCAGGCCAGAACGGATCGATAAGCAAGCCCTGTAGGACAGTTGCCGAAGCTGTCGCAAAATGCCCTTCTCTAATGTCGATCCCTGTTAGATAGAAAACTGACCAAGCGTGCCATCGCATGTACGCTGCCCGTAGACGGACCGAAGAAGCTTCGCGCACGCCATTTCGGGACGCCTTCAGGCATTCGTCAGCCAGTAGACGGTTTCGCTTCTGGCCAGCCAACGTCAACGATCCCCTATGGATCAGATAGCGATAGAGCGTTGCCTCGACGCAGACATTGACAGGTTTGGTCATAAGTACCCGCAGCAGATAGTCACGGTCCGACACTAGCCGGTAGCGCTCGTCGAAAAAGCCAACTCGTTGCAGAAGGAGTCGGCTCAAATATCTTCCATTGGTAATGGGTATCCCCGGACCGATATCCTGTTCGCGCAATGCGAGAATCGGAGCCGCATCAATTGTCGATGCTTGTGCGACGCCGGCCTCGTTAATCTCAAGCAACTCGACTGCGCCCGATACCAAGTCAGCGTGGGGTGTCGCCGCGAAGGCTTCGCGTACTCTGGCGAATGCCCCGATGGGGATCTCGTCATCGGAATTGAGAATGCAGATCACATCGCCGCTGGCACATCTGATGCCTTTGTTCCAGGCTTCATATAGGCCGCTGTCTGCTTCACTCTTCACTACCAGATGGGGATAGCGTTTAAGCATCTCCATCGTGCCGTCGGTGGATCGGCCATCGATAACAATATGTTCGACGTCGTCGAGGCCCTGTGCAATCACGCTCTGAATAGCTCGCTCCAGATGAGCACAGCGATTGAGAGTCGCAGTAACGACAGAAAGGCGGACTGACATTTTGACCTCTCCAGACCCGCTTGCGACGTTGAGATTTGACAGCAACGTCAGCCATCGCATGCCTGGGCTATTCGATTATTGGGCCACGGTCAACGTTGGCGAAGTCGCCCCACCGGCGGTCCGAAAGCATCCTATATCATCGCCGTCCGTAGCCAGTCGCGTGGGTGCTTCACTTACCTTCCATCGAGCATTGACCGAGCGCTCGTGGTTTTCTTGAAGCGCACTGGCCGCAGAACGATTAGCTATGCCCGGACGCTGTGAACGGCCCCGGGTTTGGCTTCGTCTACGTCGCCTGCGTCATCGACGCGTACGCATGCCGCATCGTCGGCTGGCGCGTGTCGAGATCGGCGCATGCGAGCTTCGTGCTCGATGCGCTGGAGCAGGCACTGCGCGATCGCAAACCCGTTTCCGGCGGCGGCCTCGTGCATCACTCGGATCGTGGCGTGCAATATGTCTCGATCAAGTACACCGAGCGCCTGGCAGAGGCTGGTCTCGTGCCGTCGGTCGGCAACGTCGGCGACAGCTACGACAACGCGCTCGCTGAGACGATCAACTGAGCCTGAAGTTCGGCGCCAACGCTGCATGGCTCAGGATGAACGTGCTGCTCTACAACCTGCTCTCGGCCTTCAATCGCGTCGGACTACCCGAGGAAATGCACGATGCCCGCCCCAAACGGCTGCGCTTCCTCGTCCTCAACACCGTCGGACAGGTCGTCCGACACGCTCGCGAAACCCTGCCCAATTGCGCCGACGCTCTCGCCCGAGCCCTCGCAGACGCACCGCGCGTCGCTTTCCGGCTGCTTCGGCCGGCCCTAGCCAGGGAATGAGGATGGCTGCCGACGCTTGCACATGGCACTCAATGGGGGCATGTCGCGCGTAAGTGTGCCTTCAGAAGGCCAGCGCCCCAATGTCGAACAGCGAGCGATCCAAGGCGTGCGG
>CANJPN010000452.1 GCA_947475855.1 Bradyrhizobiaceae bacterium | reverse complement strand
TTGAACCTCGCTGAGGTCGCCCAACCGCTCGACAAGTGCCCGGAAATCCTGCGCTTTCATCGTGTCCATCCTGCCGCCAAATCACTGGTCAGCAAGGTCGCACAACATTCTGGCGGAACAGAGCCTCGATGAATGACCATCACTTTGAGTGCCGGCGCAATCCAGCTCTTGCGCGGCAGCCAACTGAGGTAGCGCAGGCAGGCGTTGATCTCCGGGCTGAGTTTACCGCCTTCGAAGCTCTTGTTCAGGATGTCTCTATAGGCTTTGGCGGTCGGTTCTAGAAAGTCGCTGAGGAAGCGCTCCGCGCCATGCTGATCGATAAGTCCGCGCAGCGTGGCCTCGATGCGTCCTCCGCTGCCGAAGATATCGTGCAGGAAGCTGGTCAGATACTTGCGGTTCTCGGCCTCGCCGTCGAAATCGGCATCGAGCATCTCCTTGACGGCATCCCATCGCGCCGCCAGCGCTTCTTGTTCCGCCAGCGGCGCCTTCGCGACAACGTGAGCCTTGAGCCGGTCGGTACGCAACAGCGACTTGCCGCGAGCGTTGATGCGGATGAAGGTTTCCGCTGCCGCCCGGCCGTCACGCATGAGGACACGCGCGACATGACAGTGGTCGAGCACGAGCAGCGCCAGCGCCCGGCGCCGCTCTTCGGCGTCCATTGGAGTGGCGTTGAGAATGTCGATGAACGCTTGGCGGATTTCAGCGAGATTGCGCTGATCCTGCTTCAGTTCATCGGTCTCTATCGGCGCAAGGGTTGCAGCGGGCAGGAGCACGGCCGTGCGATAGAAATCGGCCAAGCCAGTGCGCAATTCGATCCTGGCCGTAAGATCCGCCTCCGTGGATTGGCCCGCGAAAACGAGACCCGAGATGCGCGCACGCAGCGTGGCGTCCTCGATCCTGTCGCGCAGGCAGCACAGCAGCGTAGCAAGTGTCGTCAACCGCTGTTGACCATCGACGATGTCGACGGTCCGCCGCGCCGGTTTAACCGGCGTTGCCGGACTTGCGCCCAATGCCTCGGGCTGCACGGACGCCAGCACGATTTGCCCAAGCAGTTGCGGCGATGGTTTGGCGCCGGATATTCCGAGAGCCTTCGCGAGATCGAGCCATAAGTCCTCGGCTTGCGCAGCGCCCCAGGAAAGATCGCGCTGATAGAAGCTGGGAATCCTGAACACATCGGCTTCGCCCAGCAGCGAGCCGATCGTGATGGCGCCGTCGATGGAGCTGGGATCTGAGAGATCTGGGGAAGTCGATCCGATCGAGTCCTGCATTTCGAATCTCCGGGAAATCCATCACCGGAGAAATAGTCACACTTTCGGACCCAAATAAGTCTCGATCGGCGAGAACGTCGCGCCAATCCACATCAATAAAAGATCACCAGTATACCGGCCGTTGTGACACTGAACCCGAACACCAGCAGACCGACGCTACGTACGAACTCGCTCATTTTCGCCTCCCGTGGCCAACGATCTCGGCCGCGTGGTGGCAGGTATAGCGATGGCGGTCTTAACCACGCCTGAGGCGCGCATTCATCGTGGCTTCATACAGCGGTCGGCCCGGCTACGCGCGGCCGTCGTCGTCTTCGTCCAGGCCGGGTACGTGATGGGCGGTCGACGCGGCGATGCTGTCGTCGCCGTCCTCGTCCACGTCAGCGCGCCCTGCGATGGCGTAACCGCCGCGCAACCAACGCGACAGGTCCACGTCGGCGCAGCGCCTTGAGCAGAATGGCCGGAAGGCGAGCTCGGTGGGCGCGGTGCAGATGGGGCATTTTCCGCCAGGGCTTGCGGCTGCTTTGGGACCGTCTCCGTGTGGCTTGCTCGATCCCATGGTGTCTCACACAATGCTGTCCGCGGAGACCCAGCTCCGCCGTATGAACAAGTCTCGCCGCCGTAGAGGAGGCGACGAGCGGCTGTTGGTTCCTAAAGCGGCTCGAGATCGGCCGACTTGATCCAGTTGAAATGGAGCGGGAAGCCCTCGGCCGATAACATCCCGACGACCTCCGTCAGCGGCAGCCCCACGATCGAGGTGTAGGAACCCACGATCTTGTTGGCGAAGCATCCAGCCAAGCCCTGGATCGCATACCCTCCCGCCTTGTCGCGCCATTCTCGCGAGGCGATGTAGGCTTCGATCTCGTCCTCCGAGAGCCGCTTGAACCGCACCCGGGTCTCGACGATCTTGGTCTTCACCTTGTCGTCCGGCGTGATCAGGCATACGCCGGTCAGGACGTGATGCGACCTCCCCGATAGGAGTTGCAGGCACGCGACGGCTTCTTCGACGAGCTTGGGTTTCGTCAGGATGCGCCGGCCGACGGCGACGACGGTGTCGGCGGCCAGCACGTACGCATCTGCGACGTCCTTGTCGTTCGAAAGCTGATCTCTGGCGGCTTCGGCCTTGGCCCGTGACAGGCGGTTGACGAGCGTGCGGGGCATCTCGCCCTTGCGAGGCGTCTCGTCGATCGACGTTGGCCGCAGCGCATCCGGATCGATGCCGGCCTGCGCCAGCAGCGTCAGGCGCCTGGGAGATGCGGAGGCGAGCACCAGCTTCGGACGGGTGCCGGCCCTCTTGGAGGCTTCCCGTGCGAGGGTGCGCCGCAGGGACTGCCGCTGGGGAGCGGCAACGCTACTCAATGCGGTGAGTATTCCGGTCTTTTGTGAGGTCATGCGGCGTCATCTCGACCTGGACCTTGTCGCCGGTCTGCACCCGAATACGAGGGTTGCGCACGCGCCCGGCGGTATGGGCGATTCTCTCGTGTCCGTTCTCGAGCTTCTCCCGGAACGTTGCAGTCGTCGGCACCTCCCCTGACGCGGACCCGGGGAGGCGGCAACGGGCGGGACAATGCTCTGCCGTCTTCACGAATGCAAGTGCGATTGGTCTCAGATCGCGGTTATCTGGTGGCGGCGAATTTGCGCGATTTGCAGGCGATGCAACTCGTCGTTTCGTGCCAAGGGTGTGGTGGATGAGAGACGCTTGGCCCGGAGCTTCGGCTCCCGCCTGCACGGCGGTTGCCAATCGGGACCGGACCCCCCTTCCGTCGTTGACGAATCATGCCCCCGCATGGTCATTTCCAAGGGTACGAAAGTACACCGCACGGCCTGCCCCCGCTGCGGAAACGACGCATGAGGGCTCATCACCTCGTGCACAGCAGAGGACGCTTGCAGAACCGGTTGCAGGTCGCCCTCCGCGCACATGCCATACGCTCAGTCGATATGACGAACGTCGATATGGCCTACGAAGTCTCCCCTTCGATCCAGAACTGCGGCTCGGCAGGTGTCAAAACACCACCGAGCCGCAGACCGCCGATCTTGAGGGCGCGGCCGGTCTTGTCGTCGGTCTCGACGGCTACACCGCAAACGGTCGCTTGGCCCATGGCCGGCTCGAATCGTTCCCGGTGAATACGGGTCACGAAACGGCTGACCGGCTCGCCCGCGTCCATGCCGAGCACTGAATGATAGTCCCCGCACATGCCAACGTCCGACATGTAGGCGGTGCCGCCCGGCAGCACGCGCTCGTCCGAGGTCGGCGCATGCGTGTGTGTGCCCACCACGGCCGTCACGCGTCCATCGAGAAAGAACGCCATCGATTGCTTCTCGCTGGTGGCTTCCGCATGCATGTCCACGAAGATCGCGTCGGCGTCGCGACCGAGCTTGCAGGCTGTCACCTCGTTGTCGATTGCGCGGAACGGGCAATCCATCTCGCTCATGAACACCCGGCCCAGAGCGTTGATAACCAGGACTTCCGCCCCGTTTCGGGCCTGGAACATGCCAGCCCCGCGCCCAGGTGTCCCCTTCGGTAGATTGAGTGGCCGGATCAGCCGCGGCTGTCGCTCGATGAAGACGAGCGCGTCTTTCTGGTCGAAGGCGTGGTTGCCGAGCGTGACGGCATCGGCGCCTGCGTCCACCAGTTCTTCCATGATCGCCTCGGTGATCCCGAAGCCACCGGCGGAATTCTCCGCGTTGATGATCAGGAAGTCGAGCTTGTAGCGCCGCCTCAGCGATGGCAGCACGTCCAGCACGGCTTTTCGTCCGGCCCGGCCAACGATGTCGCCGAGGAAAAGAATTCGCATTATCCTGTGACCTTGGATTCGGTTGGGTAGGCTGTTGCGTGGCGAAAATCGCGATCATGGCGCTTGCGTCGCTCGGCACAAAAGGCCTGAGACGATGGCCGGGTCAAGTCCTACGGACGATAACCGGGCGGTGGCGGAGCGCGGTCGCGGTAGAAGCGCGCCGCCATTCACGCGAGGACAACTGGAAAGCGACGCGAACATGATCACGCTCTACGGTTTTGGTCCCGCCTTCGGACTGCCTGATCCCAGCCAATTCGTCGTCAAGACGGAGGTGCTGCTCAAGATGGCGGGCGAGGCGTACGAGAAGCGCCGTGCCGACCCACGCAAGGGCCCCCGCGGCAAGATCCCTTGGATCGACGACGCCGGCCGCATCGTGCCGGACAGCAACCTGATCCGCTTCCATCTCGAGGCTTCGCGCGGCATCGATTTCGAGAAAGGCTTGACGGACCCGCAGAAAGGCGCGGCCTGGGCGATCGAGAAGATGCTCGAGGAGCACGTGTATTGGCTGGTGGTGATGGAACGCTGGCGCGATCCCGCGAACTTCGCCAGGGGGCCGCGCAAGTTCTTCGACCCGGTGCCCGCGCTGATCCGGCCGCTGGTATTGGGGATGGTCAGCCGGCAGGTCGGCAAGACACTGCACGGCCACGGCATCGGCCGCTACACCACGGGCGAGCGAACCGAGCTTGCCGCACGTGCGGCCCTGTCCGTGTCGCGCTGCCTGGGTGACAAATCCTGGCTGTTCGGCGACGAGCCGTGCGGCGCAGACGCGACCGCCTATGCGTTCGTTGCGAGCGCGATATGCCCTCACTTCGAGGGCCCTATTCGCAGCGCCTTCGAAGAGCACTCAAATCTGGTGGCATATGTGAAGCGAGGTAACGCCCGCTGGTTCCCCGATTTCTTCGGCGCGGTCTGAGGCGCGGGCCGTGTAATGCCCGGCCAAGCGATCGTTGGAACAGAAACAATTCGAGCCCCGGGCCGCAATGGCGCAACGGGGCTCTCTCATTGCAATCGCATTCTTGTCAAGCCCGTTAAATGGCCGGACTTATCTTCAAGGCGAACTGCTTCGCCTGATGCACGTCTCGATTTTTTGGTCGGCGACCTTCATGCCATTTCCTCACGCACGAATTTTTCAGCTTTCATCTGAAAATACTCGAGGTTGGCGTTATGAGGTCGTGAGCCCGCTGCCTCTCTCTTGCGAGAGCAGCCATTACGACAGAACAGCAATGGGCTCGTTCGATCTAGCAGGTGGCGTCATGCTCTCTCCATTCTTGTTGAAGGCTCTGTTCCGCCAGAATGTTGTGCGACCTTGCTGACCAGTGATTTGGCGGCAGGATGGACACGATGAAAGCGCAGGATTTCCGGGCACTTGTCGAGCGGTTGGGCGACCTCAGCGAGGTTCAACGCGAGGCGCTGGTCGAGGCG
>CANJPN010000451.1 GCA_947475855.1 Bradyrhizobiaceae bacterium | reverse complement strand
GGTCCCATCTGCATGTTGAACGCGACGAGCGAGCCGAGCGGCACCATCGCGCCATCCGTGGAGCGGACGCGAATGTTGGCGACGTTCTCGGGATTGTTGCGGAAGTCGCCGTCGGCTTGGGCGGTGACGCGATAGGTGCGGCCGAACATATTGAAGTCGTTGACGTAGGCCGAGCCCATGTAGATTCGAAGGGCTTCGAAAATGGCGCTCAGCGGAACGCGAAGCATCTGCGCCTTCTCACGATCGACATCGACGAACATTTGCGGCGTGTTGGTTTGGAAGGTCGTGAATGCGTTACGCAGCAGCGGATTGGCATTGGCTTCGCGGATGAGCTCACCGGCGATGCGGCTCAGTTCCGCGGACCCGTAATTGCCGCGGTCCTGCAGGCGCATCGCGAAGCCCGATTGAGAGCCGATGCCGCGCACGGGCGGCGGCACGAACACCAGCGTCACTGCATCCTGGATTACGGAAAGTCTGCGGCGCAATTCGTTCGCGACGGCTTCCACACTCTGGCCCTTGGTCGCGCGGATGGCATGGTCGTCGAGGACCGTCCATATGGCGCCGGCGCTTGGAGTCGGCGTGAAAGTCGCTGCATTGCGGCCTGTAAAGGGGGCGGTGTTCTTGACGCCTGGAGTGGTCAGCGTGATCTCATTGGCCTGGGCGAGAACCTTGTCGGTGCGCTCGAGCGAGCTGCCGGGTGGCAACTGTACCGAGACGAACATGATGCCGCGATCGAGGGCTGGAATGAAGCCGGTAGGCGTGGCGCGTGTCATCCACAAGGCGAGGCCGATGAGGCCTACGTAACACGCCAACATGAATAGGTTGCGCCGCGAGTTGCCGCGAACCATGCGGCCGTAAGCATTCGCGAGGCCGTCGAACGCGCGGTTGAAGCCGGAGAAGAACACTCTTACCGGTGTCATCAAGATTGCGCCGACGCCCGGCTTTTCTTCGTCGTGCCCGTGCGGTTTGAAAAGAATTGCGCACAAGGCGGGCGACAGTGTGAGCGAGACGAAAGCCGAGATGATCGTAGCAGCCGCGATGGTGACCGCGAACTGCTTGAAGAACGTGCCGGTGATGCCGCCGATAAACGCGGCGGGAATGAAAACGGAGACGAGCACGATCGCGATCGCGATGACCGCTGTGCCAACTTCGTTCATGGTGACGCGCGCGGCTTCGATCGGCGAAAGGCCTTCGCGCAGCTTGCGCTCGACGTTTTCGACCACGACGATGGCATCGTCGACGACAATGCCGACGGCGAGGACGAGGCCGAACAGCGTCAAGGTATTCAGCGAATAGCCGAGCGTGAGCATCACGGCGAAGGTGCCGATCAGCGAGATCGGTATTGCGACGAGCGGGATGACGGTTGCGCGCCAGGTCTGGAGAAAGACAAGCATCACGAGCACGACGAGGGCGATCGCTTCGAGGATCGTCTTGTTCAGCTCGTGGGATGAGATTTCTATGAACTCGGTCGTATTATAGATGATGCGGTATTCGAGGCCGCGCGGGAAGCGCTCAGCCAGCGCGTTGATCTTGGCCTTGATGGCGCGGGCGGCCTTAAGTGCATCGGTTCCCGGTGTCTGGGTGAGCACGATAACGGTCGCGGGGTTGCGGTCCTGGTAGCCGTAGTTGTTGTAGTTCAGAGCGCCGAGTTCGACGCGACCGATATCCTTCACGCGAACGGTGCGTCCATCGGCGCCGGCCTTCACCGTTATTTCCTCGAACTCGGAGGCGTCGCGCAATCGGCCCTTGAGAAGCAGGGGAACCTGGAATGCGCCGGTCTCGCGGGTCGGAGGCTCGCCGAGCGCGCCGCCGGTGGCCTGGATGTTCTGCTGTCTCAGCGAGGCAAGCACTTCCTCGGCGGTCATACCGAGGGCTGCGATCCTTGTCGGATCGAGCCAAATCCGCATCGAATACTCGCGCGAGCCAAAGAGCAGGACCTGGCCTACGCCTTCGATGCGGGCCAGTTCTTCCTGCACGTTGAGGATCGCGTAGTTGGAGATGTAGACCTGATCATAGGTGCGGTCGGGTGAGATCAGGTGGATCGAGAGCAGGAAGTCCGGCGAAACCTTGCGCACGCTGAGACCGCCGCGGCGAACTTCTTCAGGCAGGCGCGGCTCGGCGGCGGTGATGCGGTTCTGGACCAGCACCTGGGCGCGGTCGATGTCGGTGCCGAACTCGAAAGTTATGCGCAGGTTGAGGCCGCCATCGGCTGTCGCTTGAGAGTACATGTAGATCATGCCCTCGACGCCGTTGATCTCCTGCTCGAGTACGGCAGCGACGGTGTCGGCGACGGTCTGTGCGCTCGCGCCAGGAAATGTGGTGGTGATCTGGATCGAAGGGGGCGCGATTTCGGGCAGCTCGGAGACGGGGAGGCGCGAATAGGCCAGACCGCCGATTATGAGAATGAACAGCGACAGCACGCTGGCGAAGATCGGCCGGTCGATGAAGAATTGCGACGTCCGCATCTAGACTGTCCTCGATTGCGCGGCCGGCATCGCTTGGATGGACCTTCGCAGGCTTGTTGCAATCGTCCAAATTACCGGGCGGAACTCTATTGCGATGAGTTGGGCCTGGGTGCGGAGGAATTGCCGGTTGCGTCCGTCACCTGGAGGACTTCGCGCGTGGGCGTGACCTTCTGGCCGGGGCGGGCACGCTGCAGTCCCTTAATGACGACCCAGTCCTCGCTCTTGAGGCCGCTCTTCACGACGCGCAGCCCTTGCGCGATCGGGCCCTGGACGATCAGGCGGCGCTCCACCGTGCCGTCGTCAGCTACGACGAGGACGAATTTGTTGGCTTGGTCGGTGCCGATGGCCTCGTCGGGCAACAATAGTGCCTGATAAGCGGAAGAGCCGGCGACACGGACGCGGGCAAAGAGGCCTGGGGAGTATAATCCCTGAGCGTTCTCCACCGAAGCGCGCATGCGCAGGGTGCCGGTCGATGCGTCGAGGCGGTTGTCGGAGAAGTCGATCGTGCCGCGATGAGGAAAGCCCTTCTCGTCGGGAAGGCCGATCTCAACGAGTGCGCCTGCTTGGCCAGCTACCGCTTTGGCGCCGCCGAGGGTCAGGCGGCGATACTTGATCGCGTTTGCTTCGCTGATGTCGAAGTAGAGATGGATCGGATCCTGCGAGACGATTGTCGTGAGAAGTGTCGGCTGAGCCGCGCCGCCGCCGCTGACATAATTGCCGGGGGTGATCACGGAGCGCGACATGCGGCCGCTGATCGGCGCCGTGATGCGCGTGAAAGTGAGGTCGAGCTCGGAGGTGCGAAGTTTCGCTTCAGCGACCTTTACTGCCGATTCCGCTTCGCGTTTGATATTCGAGCGGTCGTCGAAGACCTTCTCCGACATTATCTTGGTCGCGACGAGTGGCCGGCCGCGATCGACGTCCTTGGCGGCGTTGTCGACCTTGGTCTGGGCCTGGGAAAGCTCGGCGTTCGCCTGCGCTACGGCTGCTTCGAACGGGCGGCGATCGATCGTGTAGAGCAGATCGCCCTTCGCGACCACTTGGCCGTCCTTGAAGTTTACCTGGTCGAGATAACCGGCGACGCGCGCGCGCACCTCGACGGAGGCGGCAGCTTCGAAGCGGCCGGTGTATTCGTCCCAATCGGTCACGACGCGCGATGCAGGCTTGCTGACGGTGACAGCGGGGGGCGGCCCGCCTGCGAGACGGCGGTCGATGCTCGAGCCGCGCTCGGAGCCCAAGGCGAAAATTCTAAGCACAGCTTCGAACGGGCCGTCCGAGCCGGATTTGGGTTTTTCGGCTGACGACGTGAATGCATATGCTCCAATGCCGAATACCGCCGCGAGTGTGCCCAGGCGGAGGATCATGCTGGTGGGAGTGCGGCTCAAAGGGACCTCGCTCGGATGCAAGCAATACAAATAGCGCGGTTCAAGTCCACCTGCCAACATCGGGGGGAAGTGGAGGCGACTGAGTATCAGACTTGAAACGAGCTGTAACCATCAGCCCCGATTCAACCGGCGATTTGCTGGAAACCAGATGCAACCGGGGGGCACGATTTTTTTATGCAAGAGGGTGAATTGCGAAAAAGGACACGGCTTGGATGCCGTGTCCTCTGGAAAGCTTTCGTGGGAGTACCTTGGCAGGCTAGCGCGACCAGTAGGTGGTCTGGGTGCGAACTGCAGAGACACGCCGAGGTTGGGGCTTGGGTTGGTAGCCGTAGCTGTCGTAGCTTCTCGCAGAAGCCCGGGCGCCGGCACGAACGGCGGTGTTATTGTTCGTATAGACCCAAGCGTTGGCAGCTTTCGGCTGGCGATTTCCGGAGCGGGCCGCGATCATCGGGCTGTTACCGTATGGCTGTTTGCCGTGCACGATGATGCGGGTCTGTGCCATCCCGTGACGGTTGACGAGCTTGAAAAACGTTGCAGCGTTCGACGTGGCCAGGCGCACGCAACCGTGTGAACGCGGACTGCCGAGCGAGCCGGGGTTCATTGTGCCGTGGACGGCAATGCCGCCGTTGAAGAACACGGAATAGGGCATGGGGGCGTCGTCGTACTGGCGGGAGTGCCACATCTGAGCCATCCAGCTGGGCTTGAACGAGCCCGCTGGGGTCGAGTAGCCGGGCGCGCCGGTCGAGACTTTCCAGGTGTGAATGGTCTTTCCACCGGCCTGCACGACCATCGTCTGAGTCGTCAGATTGATGCGTGCGAATAGTGTCGTCGGAGGCGGCTGGGGCTTGGCAGGGGCTGCGACGATCTCGGAGGGCTTCGCCTCGGTTTTCTCGTCGGCGGACTTTTCGATGATGATCGGGGCCGGGGCCGGCGACGCCAGAGGCGCTGCTGCCGGCGCCACAACCGCAGGGGCTGCCTGGGGTCTGGGGGGGCTGCGGGCGCTTCATTGAGCGTGCGCACGCCTGTCGCTGAAAGGGCCTCGGTGGTCGCAGATACTTCCTGAGGCTGATTGAAGAAAAAGAGCAAGGCTACCGCGGTGGCTCCGATCAGTTGGCAACCCGCTGCGTTGTAACTACGCATCACTACACGCTCCAAATGTTTCATTCCGGGAACATTACGATGGTGCGTTATAGCCTCATCAAGCCTGACAGTAGGTTAACCGCTGTACCTCATGCAGAAAATCTGTTGGCTCTGTAAGGTTCTGCTTTTTCCTGATAAAACTGCCATCTGCAACCCTTGGATTCGTTCTGGCGCGGGGCGGTCATGCAACAGTCTCAAACTCGTACTAGTTGTGCGTTGGCAACTCTGGGTCATTGGCGACTACGATGCCAGCGGGCTTAAGTGGTATGAACGCGTCGCAGGAATTTGCGGCGCCGGAGGAGGACGCCGGCTGAATTTCTTTTCGTGGACACGTTCAACCAAACGATCAGAACCACCACTTCTACCCTGCAAGCTTCCAGGAGGCTCTCTTATGGCAAACGCTCTCCGATCGACGCTCGGTATCATTTCCGCGATCGCATTTTCTACGCTCGGCACAGCAGCGCCGGCGACGGCTCAATCCGACTTGAGCGTGCTTGCGGGAAGTTGGTCGG
>CANJPN010000450.1 GCA_947475855.1 Bradyrhizobiaceae bacterium | reverse complement strand
TCCATTTTCCTCACACGTCGACTAGCCTCCTGTGGCTGCAAGTACCCACAGTACAACTTCGAAGGAGGAGAGATGGCCAATGTGTGGAAACAGGCCGTTGGAAGTTTCATCGCATGCGGCATGGCACTGGCCCCTCCAGCAAGCGCCCAGTCGGTGGCTCAGTTCTACAAAGGCCGCACGGTCACGTTGATCGTTTCGACGAGCGTAGGAGGTGGATATGACAACTACGGCAGGCTGCTGATCAAGTATCTTCCCAAGTACCTACCCGGCTCGCCTACGACCACGATCCAGTTCATGCCAGGAGCCGGCGGCACAGTTGCAGCCAACCATCTCTATGGCGCCGCCCCTCGCGACGGCTCGACGATCGGCCTGATGTCGCCGCAAGCCCCGGCTTTCCAAGTACTGGTCGGCGGCGTGCGCTATGACGCTTCGAAGTTCAACTACATTGGGCGCGCAGCGACGATCCAATTCGTCTCGATGGTCTGGCACACGTCAGGGGTGACCAGCCTCGGCGACATGAAAAAGACAGAGGTACTATTCGGCTCGACCGGCCCGAGTCAGACGATGCACATGATTCCGGTCGTTCTGAAGAACCTGCTTGGTCTCAATGCCCGTGTCGTCGCCGGCTACAAGGGTATCCCGGAGCTGACCTTTGCGATCGAACGCGGCGAGATCACCGGCATTACGAGAGATTGGGCCGGCTGGCAGAGCCAGCACGCGGACTGGATAGTCAGCAAGAAGCTAATCCCCGTCGTACAGTCAGGACCGGAGCGTGCTCGCGAATTGCCGAATGTCCCTCTCCTCACAGACCTCTCCAGAAACGCCGAGGAACTGGCTGTCCTCCAGTTGTTGTCCTCCGATGCCATCATTGGCCGCGGCTTCATGATGCCGCCGGACGTGCCATCAGAGCGCGTGACTGCAATACGGCGCGCTTTCGATGGCGCCATGCGAGATGGAGAACTGCTCGCCGAGGCAAAACGGTCTGGACTCGATATCGAGCCGATGACCGGTGAAGCTCTTCAGGCACTTGTCGAGGCCACGGTCGCCACGCCACCTTCCGTGGTCAAGCGAACCAGGGACCTGCTTGAAATCAAGTGATTGTCGCGCTTTGGGCACGAGCCCAATGATACCCGCGAAACTTTCCTTGTAACGCTAACCTTCGACCGGACCTGGAAAGCAACATGACGGACAATCTAGTAGTGACACTGCTTGGTACCGGTTCGCCGACCCCGACGCCAGATCGGTTCGGCCCAAGTGTGCTCGTGCAGGCCGCCGACCAGACCCTGCTGATCGATGCAGGTCGCGGCGTGACCATGAGAATGCAACAGCTGCGGGTACCGCTCGCACACATCAACGCTCTACTGCTCACGCACTACCATTCGGACCATACCTCCGGCATTCCGGACGTCTGGTTGACCCGATGGATTGCATTCTCGGAGAACCCGAAGGCTACGACCCCGTTCAATGTCATTGGACCAACGGGGGCAAAGGTTCTCATGCACCATCTTGAGAAAGCTTACGCCGCCGACATCGCGATCCGGGCGCAGGACATCCCGCCGAAAGACCCCAAAGGTATCTCTGTGACGGTCGAAGAATACAGTGCCGATGGCGTCGTGTACGAGAAGTCTGGCGTCAAGGTCACCGCGTTCGAGGTCGATCACGGCCCGGCTGCCAAGCCGGCTTACGGCTATCGCATCGACTACAAGGGCCGGTCTGCCGTCATTTCCGGCGATACCACCTACAATGAAAATCTTATCCGCCACGCGAAGGGTTGCGATCTACTCGTGCACGAGGTCGCCTGCGCCAGACCTGAATTGATGGGAGACGTTCACTTCAAGCGGATCATGTCACACCATACAATTCCAAGCGAGGCTGGCCGGGTATTTGCGCAAGCAAAGCCGAAACTGGCGGCGTACACGCATTTCATTATGCGCAGCACGACGGAGGTTCCCGCTCCAGGCTTTGCGGAATTGATGGCGCAGACCCGCCAGACCTACGACGGCCCGGTCGAGCTAGGGGAAGACCTGATGTCGTTCGAGATCGGTGATGAAGTTATCGTGCGACGCCGCAAGAGCGTCTAGAGGACGCAAATCGTCGGTCGAATGTACCGGCTGGGTCGAGCGTGACGCGATTCAATGCCACACGATCCTTGTCACTAGGTGGCCCGCCGATGGTCATTCCGTCGGCGATCGTCTGACGATTAATCTCGCCTTTGCGATGACTTTGTGCGGCGCACAATCCGGGTAGATGCGCACGACCGGTTGTGGCCCACTGCTGAGATCGCGGCAGCGGCGGAACAAAAACGGTCTTGAGGGGGCAGCGGACTTTGCGAAGTCAAGGCGTCGTGCTCGTCGCCGCCCGCCACTTATCCTCGCCCCTCCGTCTCGCGATTATCCTGCGCTCGTCCTGTTCCACTGAAGGGGTGCGCTCGCGAGGCGTCGCTGTCGTGCGGAACGGGATGCAGGTCGCGCCCTCGGTCTACGCGGATCGTCAGCGTGAGGCTCGTCCCGCCCTCCACGTGTGACTCGTGGTCGGAGAAGCCGTTAAACGCCGGGAGTACGCCATAAATCCTGCGCGGGGCAGCGGTGAGCTGCCACACATTACTAAACCAAGGCGGCGCGCCGCTGCCCCGCAACCCTGACGGTTTCCACCCTCGTCGAAAGCGCCGGCCATGAGAGTTGTATCACCTCCACCTGTATCTACCGATCCGCTGCTGCGGCTCGTCCGCCGCGCGATGATGGAGGAGGTGCGTGCGGAACTCATCAAGTCGCGGCTCGAGAAGCGCCGCGTGGCGCGGCTGGGCCGGCGGAAGCGGCGCGGGCGAACCGGGCAGCGGTGCTGATCTCCCTCGTCGACGCCAGGAAGCCGCCAGCCGAGCGAAAGGTGAACGACGCCCCCTGATCGCCGCCCCGCCCACCCCGCGACCTGTGGACAGCCCGGCTGGCCCCCGGCCATCCACCTTGCTATACGGGCGTGTTTGGGTCCCGCCTTACCGGGAGCCCGCATCGATAGGATCACGACAATGGCGAACGTGGTGGTTGTCGGCGCCCAGTGGGGCGACGAGGGCAAAGGCAAGATCGTGGACTGGCTGTCGGAACGCGCCGATATCGTCGTCCGCTTCCAGGGCGGGCATAACGCCGGCCATACGCTGGTCATCGACGGCGTCACCTACAAACTCTCGCTGATGCCTTCGGGCGTCGTGCGCCCGAACAAGCTCGGCGTCATCGGCAATGGCGTGGTCATAGACCCCTGGGCCCTCATCGACGAGATCGCCAAGCTGAAGACGCAAGGCATCCAGGTCGATCGCTCGCGCCTGCGCATCGCGGAGAACGCCACGCTGATCCTGCCACTGCACCGCGAACTCGACCAACTCCGCGAAGCCGCTGCCGGTACCGGCAAGATCGGAACGACCGGCCGCGGCATCGGCCCCGCCTACGAGGACAAGGTCGGCCGCCGCGCGATCCGCGTCCAGGACCTCAAGAACCTCGACACGCTCGGCCCGAAGGTGGACCGGATCCTCGTCCATCACAACGCGCTGCGCCGCGGCCTGGGTCAGCCCGAGATCGTCAAGGACGAGCTCATGCGCCAGCTCGTCGATGTCGCCCCCAAGATCCTGCCCTATATGGATTGCACCTGGGACCTTCTCGACCGCGAGCGTCGCGCCGGCAAGCGCATCCTGTTCGAAGGCGCACAGGGCGTGCTGCTCGACGTCGACCACGGCACCTATCCCTTCGTCACCTCGTCGAACACCGTGGCAGCCCAAGCCGCGACGGGCTCGGGAATGGGCCCCGGTCAGATCGGCTACGTTCTCGGCATCGCCAAGGCCTACACCACCCGCGTCGGCTCGGGTCCCTTCCCCACCGAACTCACCGACGACATCGGCGAACGCATCGGCCAGCGCGGCCACGAGTTCGGCACGGTGACCGGCCGCAAGCGCCGCTGCGGATGGTTCGACGCCTGCCTCGTCCGCCAGGTCGCCAAGGTGGCCGGCATCGACGGCATCGCGCTCACCAAGCTCGACGTTCTCGACGGCCTCGACGAGATCAAGGTCTGCATCGGCTACACCCTCGACGGCGAGCGGATCGACCGGCTGCCGGCCGGACACAACGCGCAGGCCCGCGTCGAACCGGTCTACAAGACGTTCGAAGGCTGGAAGGGCTCGACCGCTGGCGCGCGCTCGTGGTCGCAACTTCCGGCAGAAGCCGTCAAATACGTGCGTACGATCGAGGAGCTGATCGAGCGACCCGTGACGCTGCTTTCGACGAGCCCCGAGCGCAACGACACCATCCTGGTCAAGGATCCCTTCGAGGACTGATCCAGCTCGCGAAAGCATCGGCCCGACATTTCCCCGGAGCAAAGCGCGATGGGGGCTTGCGCAATCCGGCAGACCGTCATAGTTAGAGCCGCGTCGTTGATCTGGCTTCCGGGCCATCGCGGCCATTCCCATAGGTTCGGGGCTGTAGCTCAGTTGGGAGAGCGCTTGCATGGCATGCAAGAGGTCAGGGGTTCGATTCCCCTCAGCTCCACCAATCCCACCCGAATCTGAAAAGCCAGCGCTGTCCGGGGTTCAATGCTGAACGGTCGCACCATCGTGATTACCGGTGCCGCGCGCGGCGTCGGCCGGGCCATAGCGGAAGCGTGCGCGCGCCAAGGCGGCAAACTCATCCTCGCAGACGTCCGCAGCGATCAGTGTCGCCAAACCGCTGCGGACATCGCGAGCACCGGCGCAAGCGTCCGTTTCTCCCCGGTCGACTTGGCCAGCCCCGAATCGATCGGAGCCCTAGCCGCCGACATCCGCGCAAATGAAGGCCACATCCACGGCCTCGTCAACAACGCGGCGATCGCGACCGACGTCGGCGGCAAGACCTTCGACGAAATCGACATTGCGCTGTGGGACCGCGTCATGCAGGTCAACGTTCGCGGCACCTGGCTCGTCACGCGCGCGCTCGTCCCATTGATGCCCCAAGCCGCAGACGGCCGCATCGTCAATGTCGCATCGGATACAGCACTCTGGGGCGCACCCAAACTCCTCGCCTACGTGTCGAGCAAAGGGGCTGTACTTTCGATGACCCGCTCGCTGGCGCGCGAGCTCGGCCCACGAGGCATAGGCATCACGGCGGTCGCCCCCGGCATCATGCGCAATGAGGCAACCGACTACGTTCCCGAAGAACGCCACCGCTTCTACGAAACCGGCCGCGCGGTCCCTGGCCCCCAGACGCCCGAAGATATCGTAGACGTCGTCACTTTCCTGCTGACCAAGGGCGCGCTCGCGCTCACCGGACAGGTCCTCCCTGTCAACGCCGGCTTCGTCTACAATTGAAGCCCGGCCCTAGGACGGCCTGCACCGGCTGCGTCCCCTTCAAGGTTTCAAGATCAGCGCAGCCTTGGCCTTTTCGTGAACGGCCTTCGGCGCATTGATCACCTTGGCCACGAGTTGTTCCACCTTCTGCCCGTCCATGGGCAGGACGTCGAGCTTCGCCTTGTCCATCTCCGCAAGGAACTCCG
>CANJPN010000449.1 GCA_947475855.1 Bradyrhizobiaceae bacterium | reverse complement strand
GCGCACACACGCGCCATCGCGGCCGGCAATACCAGCGCCGACCGGCAGCTCGCCCGGTTCGCATCCGCGACCGCTGACGGTAAAGACCGCCGCACTGCCCTCGTCGAAGTAGTCGACGGGTTGATCGACGAGACGAAGCTGACATCCTAGTACCACTGACCGCGCGTCTTCTGATCGAGAGAAACCAGGACCAGCCATGCAGCTCACCACGATCCTCAGCGAGACCTCGCCCCGCGGCGTCGCCACCGTAACGCTTGATCGACCTGCCAGCATGAATGCCTTCAATCAGGTGATGCTGGACGAGCTGACCGCAGTGCTGCACACCCTCGATCGCGATCAGAACGTCCGCGTAGTCACCTTGCGTGCAGCCGGAAAGCATTTCTCCTCGGGCGCGGACATGTCGAAGTCCGCCGATGCCGAAACCGACGTCAAACATACCGGGTTCATCGACGTATTCGTGATGCTGGAGCGCTTCACGAAGCCGAGCATCGCGGTGGTCCAGGGGGCCTGCGTGGGCGGCTCAGCCGCACTCGTAGCCTGCTGCGATTTCATTCTCGCCGAGGACACCGCGTTCTTCTCGCTGCCCCAGATCCGCAGCGGCGTGGCCCCCGTCGGCGTCGCACCGGTATTGATCCGGGCGATAGGGCTGCGCAACTACCGCAGGCTCGCGCTTTCAGGCACTCGATTGCCAGCGGTCGATGCCATGCGATTGGGCCTCGTCGACGAAGTCCGCGCCCCCGGCGAAACGGAGAAAGCTCTCGATGCTGCAATCGAAGCGTTTCTCATGGGCGCACCCGGCGCACAGGCCGAGCTCAAGGCGCATTTGAACCGGGCCTACCCCGGCATCATGGACGAACTTCGCGCCGCCCACGAGCACCACGCCAGCGTCGATACCTTCAAGACGCCTGAAGCACTCGAGGGCGTCGCCGCTTTCCTCGAACGCCGCAAACCAAACTGGTACCCACCACGTTGACCAACCGCCCGCGTAACGAGATCACTTGGAGCGCCTGGCAAGTTCCGCCAGTGCGGCAGCAACTGCTGGAGAAGCAGCCCCTCCAGGCACAGCAGCGACCGCAGGTGAAGGCGAAGGTGCTGGAGCGGGTTCGGCCGGTGCCTGTGCCGATGCCGCTGCCGCCGCAGCAGGCTGCACGGGCGCAGCCTGAGGCACGGCGGTTGCCGGAGACGGGCTCGCCGCCGGTACGACAACGGGTGCAGCGGCAGGAGCCGGTGGAGCGGGTGCGGCCTGGGGAACCGCCACCGGCGGAGCAGGCGTAGGCGTAGGCGCCGAAGGAACCGGTTGCGCGACTGGCAGAGCCGCCGGTGCCGCAGCGGGAGCAGCGGACAGACCGGAAACGGCAACCTGTATCGGCGTCGGCGCGGGTGATGGCGCTGCAGCAGGCGCAGGCGACGGGGCCGCCGCGGACGCTGGAGCCGGCGCAGGAGAAGCTACCGGCTTTGGCGCAACCGCCACCACCGGCTCGGGCTTCCTCTCTTCGAACGAAACCACGCCGCGCTGCACCAGATCCTGCAGCATCGCTGCCGCACCGCACTGCTTGGAGGTGGCGTTCGAGTCGAACACGCCGTCCTTCACGTACTTGCCCGACGTGAAATGGTTCGTGTAGCTCCACAGATAGGGCGAGGCGAAACCGAACTTCTTGCGATATCCGAAACCGTTGTAGCGCTCGAGCCGGAACAGGACCATCGCCAGCGGCCAGTCTGTTTTGCCGGCGAAGCCATCGACCTGCAGCGCATCGATGGCACTGGCCTCGAACGTGAATGGCGGACTGCCGTCCTTCGGCCGGCCGGCCGGCACCTGCCACGTTCTAGCCTTGAGACTGTCGCCATTGTGCAGATGCTTGCCGAGCGAGAACGAGCACTCCATCCCGTGGATCAAACCGATGAACCACCACGGCACCTGTGTCTTCGCGGAGATACTTTCGTAAACCTTGCGGTTCGCGAGCACGCGATCAGCCTCGCTCCGCACGGCAGAGGCCTTCTCCGGCCGGATCTTGCACGCATTCCACATGCGCAGGATCTCGTCCTGGATATCCTCGAACTTGATCGACTTGTTGACCTTGGTGTTCTGGCTGGCCGCGCGCGTGGGCGCTTCCTCTTCCTCGCCGACGATCTCGAGCCGGGCCGAGCCGAGCCGCGTCGTCGAATGCAAATTGTCCTCGAGCGCATCGAGCCGGTCGACGCCGGCCGATGCAGCGCCGCCACGCGTCACTGCACCGTCACCCGCGCGCAGCAGTCGCTTCACTTCCTGGATCAGCGCGATCGCTTGATCGTTGTCTCCGCGCTCCATTGCAAAGCGAGCTTTGTCGATCGCGAGGACAACATCGAGATCCGAAACGCCGCCGCCGCGCTTGGCTAGCGCCGCCAAATCGGTCTCCAGATCATTGTAGATCTGGTTCCAGGCCTCCTGGTCCATCCGAACGCTCCTCGACGCCTGCAAACCCCTGGCGACTGCGTCGTCACTCGACCACGACCACGTCGCTCCAACCCTCGCTCACCATGCTCAATGTGTTGGGCGCTGGCAAGGCACGAAGAAAACGCAGCACACGTCCAAACGGCCGACCCGCCCACAGAGTAATCCTCGGTAACCCTGCACGGTCCCTACCGCGGACCCGAGCCACCGGTCCGCGCCAAGACGACCACTTCGGGCGTCTCCCCGTTCGCCCCGCGGATTTACCGGCGGAGCGCCCCCCGAACTCTTGACACCTCCCCTATGCCCGGCGCACTTCAATGCGACGATAGTCTCAAGAGACGACGAGGATTCCGATGGCTCACGACGCTCCCGGCAAACATGACGGCGTGCACTGGCACGAACCTTCCGGCATGAAGCGCGCCGGCTTTGGCGAGTTCAAGAAGCAGCCGACGCCCTATGACGCCTTCATGGAGAGCGAGGGCATTCCCTGCTTCCGCGGCAACGGTGTCCGCACCGTGCTCGACCTGCCGATGGCGGACTGGAAGCGCACCGGCGGCCGCGGCAGCTACATCCAGCTCTACGGCACCGAGACCAAGTGGGGCATGTACGTCGTCGAGGTCCCCGCCCGCGGCGCGCTCAATCCCGAAAAGCACATGTACGAGGAGATCTTCCTCGTCGTCGACGGCCGCGGCTCCACCGAGGTCTGGCAGGAAGGCGATACGAAGCGCCACACCTTCGAATGGCAGAAGGGCTCGATGTTCTCGATCCCGATGAACGCGATGCACCGCATCGTCAACGCCACCTCGAGCCCCGCCGTTCTGATCGCCGGCACGACCGCGCCGAACGTGCTCAACATGATCAACTCGGTCCCCGCCGTGTTCGAGAACCCGTTCGTGTTTCGCGACCGCTTTTCCGGCGCCGACGACTTCTTCAAGTACAAGGACGACATCGAGCCCGATCCCGTGCGCGGCCTCGCGATGCGCCGCACGAACTTCATCCCCGACGTCATCAACTGCGACCTGCCTCTCGACAACCGCCGCTCGGTCGGCTGGCGCCGGGTCGAGCCGTTCATGACCAACAACCAGTTCTATTACTGGATCGGCCAGCACGAGCTCGGTCGCTACTCCAAGCTCCATGCGCACACGTCGGCGGCCGTCCTGATATGCCTCAAGGGCAAGGGCTACACGTATTCTTGGCCCGAGCGCGCAGGCGAAACGCCCTGGAAGGACGGCAACGAAAAGGAAGTCCGCAAGGTCGACTACGAGCAGTTCGGCCTCGTCACGGCAGCCCCTGGCGGCGCACGCTGGTACCACGGCCACTATTCGGTCGGTAACGAGCCGTTCCGCCTCACCGCGTGGTTCGGCCCGCACAATCCCGGCCGCGACCCCGGCCCTCCCGGCCAAAAGCACATCGACTACACCGGCATGGAGCTGCAGGAAGGCGGCACCGCCATCCCCTACTGGTTCGAGGACCCCTACATCCGCAAGGAGTACGAGGCGATCCTCAAGAAGAACGGCGTCGAAAGCCGCATGAAGCCGGAGTGGTTCGAGGTGCCGGAAAAGTACCACAACTGGCGCAAGGCCGATCAGCAGCTACCAACAAGTGCGGCCGGCTGATCAAAAGCCTTGTCGAACAGTGGAGAATTAAGAATGCCTGTGCCGGTGCCGTCGACTTTAGAGCTTATGGGCCAGCCCCTTGAGCTGTCGGTTTCTGGCTCCGGCCGCAACATTCTGTTTCTCTCAGCCGGCGTCTGGCTGGCGTCCGACGCGGCCTTCACGTCGGAACTTGCCAAGCTCGGACGCGTCACCGCGCCGGTGCATCCGGGCTACGGCAAGCACGAGACCGCCAACCACATTGCTACGGCGGACGACCTGGCCTACCTCTACCTCGACCTCGTCGAGCACTTCCTCGACAACGACAAGGCGGGAAGCGACGTCATTATCGTCGCTGCCTCGCTGGGCGCCTACGTGGCCGCCCAGATGGCTATCAAGTCTTGCCACCGCATCGCCGGCCTGGTGCTGATCGGCCCGACCGGCGTTAAAGCTGGCGACCGCCATGCGCGCGATTACGTGGACCTTTTCGCGCACGCCGAACCCGAACTCGTCAAGCTCACCTTCGCCGATCCCGCGCGCTTCCAGGTGGATCTCACTGAGCTGTCCGAAGCCGTCGTCACCGATCGCATCCGCGCCCGCGAAGCCCTCGCCCGCTTCGTCTGGCAGCCCTACATGCACGACCCCAAGCTCGCCCGGCGCCTGCACCGCATCACCGCACCGACGCTGCTGCTGCGCGGCGTCGACGATCGCATCGTGGCACCGGGAGTAGCTGCTTTGCTTGCCGAGAAGATCCCCGGCGCACGCCTCCAGAAGATCGACCGCGCCGGCCATCTGCCCCACATCGAGCAGCCCGCGGCCACGCTCGCCGCGATCAAGACATTCATCGACGCGCTGCCCGCCGCAGCGAAGACGACGGCTCATCGCTGAGGCTCACGAACATGCGCATCTATCATTTCTCCGAGCAGCCCTATCCGGAAGCCTGGTCGCTGGACCGGCCGACGTTGCGCGTGACGCTACCCAACGAACTGTGCCGCCCGGAAGAAGCGCACAAGCTCTACAATCGCTACCTCGACGAATGGGCCATCGCCGACGAAGTCGGCCTCGACCTGATGGTCAACGAGCACCACCAGACCGCGACGTGCATCACGTCCTCGGCGACCGTCGTGCTCGGCATTCTCGCGCGCACCACGAAGAAGGCGCGCATCCTCATCCTCGGCGTGCCCATCGCCAACCGCAACGATCCCGTGCGCATCGCCGAAGAGCTGTCGATGATCGACGTGATCTCCGGCGGCCGCCTCGAGATGGGCTTCCTCAAGGGTATCCCCTACGAGATTACGCCGGCGAACTCGAACCCGCTCCGGTTCATGGATCGGTTCTGGGAATCGCACGACATCATCATCAAAGCGATGACGACGCACGACGGCCCCTTCAACTTCGAAGGCGAGTTCTTCCATCATCGCAACATCAACATCTGGCCTCGCCCGATGCAGCAGCCCCATCCGCCCGTGTGGGTGACGACGGGCAG
>CANJPN010000448.1 GCA_947475855.1 Bradyrhizobiaceae bacterium | reverse complement strand
ATCCGGGAATGAAGGGCGCCGACGGTCGAGGTGTGTGTGAATTGCGGCGTGAGGGGCGTCATGTAATCACATGCAACGACAAGGCGCCCCGCCGACGGTCGCCGACCACCCGCAACCGATCCGCCTTGCGGCGTTTTGCAAGAGGCTCCTTAGAGAACGAAAAGATTGCTGTTCCGATGCTAACTCTTGCCAACTCCGCCAGATGATCCGAGATCGCCGCAATAGAGGCAGGCTCGGAGGGCTGGCGACGATGGTTGGCTTCATTGCCGTGCAAGCGATCTGCACGATCGGCCTTGTCGCTCTGGCTCTTGAGATCGGGGCCCGCTACGTTCTTATCGATGATCGAATCGAATGGCCGATGCGTCACCACCCAAGCGTGGGGACCACGTTCAGACCGAACTCGGCGGTCACCTGGACTAATGGCCTTGATTTTCGGGTCTCGGAACGCACCAACGAGGCTGGTTTCCTCGATCGAGCCTTGCCACCTATAGAGCGCAGGCCCGGCAGTTGCCGCATTGCGTTCATCGGTGATTCTTTTGTCGAAGCCGCGCAGGTTCAGATCCCACAGAAAGTTCAGGTGCAACTGCAGCACCTGCTGGCGTCGCGCGCGCCCGACATGTTGGTGGAAACGATGGCCGTAGGCTTCTCGGGAACCGGGCAGCTCAACCAGCTCGGCTACCTTGAGGCCTGGGTGCGGCCACGCCGGCCGGACTTGATCGTGCTTGTCGCTGTCGGCAACGATTTCGGCAACAATTCCGCCTTATTGGAGGCTTTGCGCACGGGCTGGCACCCGCACCACACGCCTCGAGTTTTCGCGACAGAGACCGCCGACGGCATCAGATTACAGCCAGTCGACCCTGATTTCCAGAAACACCTGCTGTCGTTCGCAACCAATTCCCCACCGCGCCGGCTGCATGCGTGGCTCCACAAGCAGAGCCGGTTCTATCGCTGGCTCTATTCAAAGGCGAAGCTGCAGCACCCTGCCGTGGCCCGCGCGATGACCAGCGAACTCAATCCGGCCGAGCAAATGGCCGAACGCGTAGTGGCCATGACCAAACTCGATCCCGAACACGCGCGCCTGCTCAAGGATTGGGAGATCGCCCGGCACCCCAACCCGGACGACGTGTTTGCAACGCAGGGGCCGCTACCGGCGGCATTCGAACAGGCCTTGCGCTTTACCGACTTCGCGTTCGGGGAGATGCAGGCGCGGGCCCAAGCCGACGGAACCCGGCTGATGGTCCTCGGCATTCATCGGTTGAAGAAGGTGTTCGAGCACCGCTTGATCGGAATTCTCGCCCGTCACGGCATTCCCTACGTCGCACTCTTTGAACACATCAGCCGTCGCGGCGGCGACCCCGTAGCAGCTCATTTCAAGCACGATGGCCACTGGTCGAGCCAGGGGCATTTGTGGGCGGCCGAAGCAGTCATGGAGCATATGCTGCGCGAGGCGATCTGCGACACGAACCGAGGTTGAGGACTCACGGGGCGGACTTCAGCGGCTTGCGATTTTCGGGGTCCTCCGTCACCCATTGGTCATAGGCAGCGATGGTCTCCTCGAGGCTGCCCGAGAACGCGATCTCGCCTTGGCGAAGAAAGATCCCCTTGTTGCAGAACGAGCGCAGCAAGTCGGCGGAGTGGGAGGCGACCACCATCAGGCGAGACTGAGCACCTAGCTCCTGCAACCTGCGACGAACCTTGGCCTTGAATGACTTGTCGCCGAGCCCGATCCCCTCGTCGATCAGGAGAATATCAGCATTTCCTTCCGAAGCGATGGCGAAGGCAAGCCGTACCATCATTCCGGATGAATACGTACGGACAGGCCGATGGATGAAATCGCCCAGATCGGCGAACGCCACGATCCTCGGCATCGCCGCAGCGATCTCGCTAGGCGTCATCTCGAGCATCAGGCAGCCGGTCTCGATGTTCTCGAGCCCCGTCTCGTGCGCATCGATGTAGAGGCCGATATTGAGCATCGTTGCAACGCGCCCCTCGATCAGGACGCGTCCGCTTGTCGGCGTGTAGGCCCCGGCGAGGACTCTGAGCAGCGTCGTCTTGCCCGCACCGTTCGGCCCGATCAGCGCGACGCGGTCGCCTGCAGCAAGCCTGAGAGAGACGTCACGCAGTGCCGCGTAGCCTGATCCGTTCGGCCCGGTTCGGCCCATCAAATAGCGTGCCAGCTGCTCGCGAACACTCGCTTCCACCGGCCATTGCCGGAACTGCACCCCGACCCCATCCGCTATGATGGAGGGGCGGCCCGATGCTGGTAGATGCAGATCGGGCGCCTTTGTCACCATCACCGACACTCCATCAGAGCCAATAGGCGATACGCGGCCGGTTACGCCGCAACAGCTCGAACGCGACGAGCGCCCCGGCCGCGGCGGCGAACGAGAGGACGACAATGGACGTCCATGTCGGAGCCGATCCGAGAAGGGGAGCTCGCACGGCGTCGATCATATTGTGCAGCGGATTGGCCTCGACCAGTAGCGCGCTCATGAACCTGCTGCCCTGCAGCCGGTCAGCTGACCAGATGACTGGCGTCACGAAAAACATGAGCTGGAGCAGGATCGCGATCAGCGGTGCGACATCGCGATAGCGCGCGCAGACGATAGCCAGGACGAGGCCGATCCACGCGAGGTTCAACATCACGAGCCCCAACCCCACCGGCAGCAGCAGCACCCCGGTCAGGGTGATCTGGGCTCCACAATAGAGACAGACGCCCAGGTGCAGCGGGATGTTGTGCAGAAAGACGATGCCGTTGCGCAAGAGGATACGTGCGATGTGCGCACTGTAGGGCAGCCTGGTCGACTTGATCAGCTCGCTATTGACGATAAAGGCTTGGCAGCTCTCCGTCACGGTTGTGGCCACCAGCGTCCATGCGAGAAAGCCGCCGCAGAAATAAGGCAGGTAGGCCGCGATATCCACGCCCCACAGCGTACCGTAGACAATGCCCATCCCCACTATCATCAGCGCATTGCCGAGGACAGTCCACAATGGCCCCAACACGGTCCGGCGATACCGACCGCGGATATCGCGCCAGGCGAGCTTGAGCCACAGGCGCCATTGACGCAGAGTCGCATCGAAATCGGTGATCGGATTTGCCGCCTCGGTCGACAGGTATCGAAATGGTTGCATTGCGTGCGTTCGACTCCAGAGCGCGGGATCCGGAGCACTATACCTTGCATCGCGCATTCACGGCCAAGCGTCGACAGAACTTGACACCGTGATTTGCAGGAAGTTCCTGGGAGCGGCCTGGCTGACGGTCTCTGGCACTGAATGCCATGAATTGGCATGACAGGCGAACGCCACCATACGATTGTGCGCGGGACGCACGACAACGTCGCCCCAACTGGTCCAAGACTTCTGCTTGCGGTGCAGGACCAGATCGCCGCCTTGCATGGTGTTCTCGGTGGCATCGGAAAAGTAGACGAGCAGCGTCATGAGGCGCCGCCGGTGATCGAGATGTCGGACCCGGGTGTAGCCCACGTGCGCCTGGTGGATGTCCATCCTGACCCACAGCTCGTGCGGCGCGTGCACGACATCGGCGATATGGCGGCTCTCCTTGTCCTTGCGGGACTCTTGATAGGGCACGTACTTCGCCTTCGACAGGTCCACCACACAATGGTTCTTCCGGCACGTTTCCCCAAATTGGGTGATCATGTAGTCGACGAAGCGCTGCGAATGGAAGGCATCGAAAAGCGAGCGCCAGGCTGCATTGTCAGCGATGAGCGCGTCGTAGTCGGGATCCCCCCAGTAACAGGAAAAGCCGGTCGGGCCGATGCGGGGCGGGCAGGATGGGTAGCTGCGGCTCAATTCCTGGTATGCCGAGAGCGCGATGAAGCTCTCACACAGGACGTGTTCGTACGGCTTGCGCCGCACGGGTTGAACTGTGAGGTCGAGCAGCCCATCGTTCGCCCGGGCGGTGAGAGCGTTGCTCTTTGTGGTACCTTTCCCGACAGGCATCCCGGGCTCCCTCAGCAATGATTGCCGTACATCAGGCGGCGATAGGTGTCTTCGTAGCCACGCACACTACTATCGATCGGAAACAACGCTGCCGCGCGGTCGCGATTGTACCTTCCCATCGCGGTACGCCGAGCCTCGTCCGATACCACCGCGGCGAGAGCCCGTGCGAGGGCCCCGATGTCGCACGGCGGAACGAGCCAGCCGCCCTCGCCGTCGACGACGAGCTCGGGAATACCGCCGACTGTCGTCGCGACGATCGGTAAGCGTGACGCCATCGCCTCGAGAATGCTGTTGGGCAATCCCTCTTCGCTGGAGGGATGCACGTGCAGATCGCTGGCCGACAGCAATTCCGGCACATTCTCGATGCTGCCGGGAAATGTCACATGCGAGCCGATGCCGAGTTCGCTGGCCGTGCGCATGAGCATAGCACGGCGGTCGTCGACATCGCGACCTGCGCAAACGAGGCGCCAGCGTTGGGGCAACTGCGCCCTGATCAACGCCAGCGCTGCAATCAGATCGTCGTGCCTCTTATAGGGAAAGAGGTTGGCGACGCACGTCACGACCAGCTCGTCGTCGCCAATCGCGAGATGCTGGCGGGCAAGCCGTCTGCGCGCCGAAGAGGGAGCGAAAGCTTCAAGGTCGATCCCGTTATAGAGTTTGACGATGCGATCCTCTGGCACGTTCTCGCCGATGAGCTCACGCCTGATCGCCTGGGAATTGCAGATGATCGCAGCGGCAAACTTGTGGAGAATGCGGGTCTCCATGAAGCGGTAGATGGGCCGCTCATTCATGTAGAAATTGCTGCTCACTCTACTGACCACGAGGCGTGGCCCGCGCGCGAGGATCGCGGCCAAACCA
Organism: Bradyrhizobiaceae bacterium; assembly: GCA_947475855.1. Taxonomy (GTDB): domain Bacteria; phylum Pseudomonadota; class Alphaproteobacteria; order Rhizobiales; family Hyphomicrobiaceae; genus CAMDPA01. Next base: position 691 of record CANJPN010000448.1, on the reverse strand, counting down.
CCGACGACGTACGCGTGCGGCAAGAAGCAATGCACGATGTCGATACGCTGTTGCCTAATGTGCCGAGCTAGGGGAAGCACGATGCGCAACATGAAGCTCGCACTGCCGATGAGACGCAAGAGACCGCGGGTCGGCGCAAACTGCATCATGCGCTCGATCATCCAGACCTTGAGCTTCGACGTGGACCATCGCGAGGCACCACACGCGCCCGCGTCGGCGCGAGCCGCATGGGACGCATTTCGCAGCAGAGATCTGGCGCCGTAATGGGTGGCGGGCGTGATGAAGTCGATCCCGCTTGCCACGAGTCGGCCCGCCAGCTCGCCGGTCCCCATGAAGGCATAGACGCTGATCTCGAACTTCTCCCGATCGAGCCTCGGCATGTTGCGCACGATGTCCATCTCGACGCCGCCCACATCGAGATTGCCGACGACGACAAGCACTTTGGTGCGATGGCTGCTGGTCATCAGGTCAGCACCCACCGGCCTCGCCTGAACGGCAACTGATACCGTCCCGCACATGAAGTGACTCGGTGGATTCACTTGGTGTCAACGCCGGAGTAATTTTCCATCGGCGGGCCGGAGCAATAGTGCATCACTGTTGAACGTATGAAGGCCCCCGCTCGCGGGGGCCTTCATACGTTCGCGCCTCTTTTTTCTTAGTCGCCGTCAGTCGGGTTATCGGCTTTGGCTTT
>CANJPN010000447.1 GCA_947475855.1 Bradyrhizobiaceae bacterium | reverse complement strand
TTGGCCCTCGCCGCTGCGATCGAGGCCGTCAAGCAGGACACGCTGGCTGCAATCCACGTCGAGAACTTCGGCGGCGCGATGCGGGCGCTGGCCGAGTTGCGCGCACCGGTCGATGCGTTCTTCGAGAAGGTGACGGTCAACGATCCCGATCCGAAGATCCGCGAGAACCGCCTCCGCATGCTCTCCGAGATCCGCGCTGCCACGCTCAATGTCGCCGACTTCTCGAAGATTGGGGGGTGAGGATACCAACGTCGCCAAGGGAAACGCTGGCCGAAAAACGACGTGCTGTGATCCGTCCGAAGGATTCCCGAACAAATATACCTGCCGTCATGGCCGCGCAGGCGGCCATCCACGCCACATGGATGTTGCGAAGAGAAGTAACGGAGAGACATTCTTGCAGCTGTGACCCGCTGGAGTTCCGGCTCCGACATTTGCTTCCACTCGCGTCGCGCTTCGGAGCAAATGTCGGAGGCAAAAGGAACACGAGCAATATCATGGTACTAGTGTAGCTTTTGCACCTGACGATTGGTTGAGAGAGCAGGCGCAAGCGGGGACCAAACGTCAGGTGCGCCACACGAGGAGCCGTGGATGGTCCGCCTTCGCGGACCATGACGGAGACGAGTTGGGATCTGGACTCCTGCAACGCGAACAGCACCGCAATGGAATCTACCGAATGCCTGCGTGGCCAACTCATCTTTTCGTCTACGGCACGCTTCTGAGCGGCGACACCGGCGCGGGTGGCCGCGCGCAACGTGACCGGCTCGCACGAGAAGCGCGCGTGGTTGGTTCAGGCACCGTCCGCGGTCGCCTCTATCATCTGGGGCGCTATCCCGGTCTCGCCCTCGATGACGGTGAAAGCGAGTTCGTCCACGGTGAACTGCTCGAGTTGAAGACGCCCGCCACCACGCTCGCCTGGCTCGACGACTACGAAGGCATCGTCCCCGGCAACCACCCCCACAATGAATACGAGCGCCGAACGATCGAAGTGACGCTGGCCAGCGGCGAGCACGTGACGGCCTGGGGCTACGTCTACCGGCTGCCGACTGTAGAAAAGCCCCTGATTGCAAACGGCCGTTGGCTCGACCGCGGCTAAAATTACGCCCTGTGCTGGCCAGCACAGCGAGCGGCTGTCACGCCGGGTAGTCTCCATCCATCAGCAACACGGGTGAGCACGGCAAAGGCTCCAAGCCTCCGACGCCAGCCCGGCTCATGGAGAAGAAGATGATGAACAAGGTTCTGTCTTTGGCCGCAGCAACTCTCGCGATGGCCGTTTTCGCTGGCGCCGCCCATGCCGGTCCGCACTGCAAGCCGGGTGCGGCTTCCTCATATGCGCCAAAAGCCTCGGCTGTGAAGCAAGCCCAAGTCCCCGCGAAAGCCAACGTCCAGCGTATCTCGGCCGTTTCCGCGTCGGCTCAGGGTGGAGGCGATGTCGTGGTCAGCGCACCGGTTGAGCCGAAGAAGGTGGCTCAAGCGACGCCGAGGATCGATGGTCCCGCAGTGGAAGCCCCGGCCAACAGCGATACAGGTGGCGAATACACTTCGGTCTCGGGGATCGCTGCGCGCCTTGCGGCGCTGGCAGCACAGGAGAAAGCCAAGGGGAGCACCGCTGAGTGATCGGCTCGTGACACAGCAATGCGGCGCGGAGAGTTGGAAGCTGGACCGCGCCGCTGTATGTCAGCCCGCGCCAGGAATGTTGCGGTCGAACGTGACGTTGATCTCGTACTCCCCGGGGCGCGAGCCGAGCGGGAGTTCGAACGTGACGGTGCGCACCGCCGAGAAATAGCCGATCGGCTTTTCGAGGCTCACGCTGGTCTCGACCTTGAGGTTCTCTGCCCGCACGGCTTCGCGCTTGGCGTCCGTCATGGCAATCTTCACCGGCAATCCGATCGCGCCTCCCCGGCCCTTCGGTCCCAGCAGAACGCGCCCGGAGAAGCCGTATTTCACGGTGACGCGATTGCCTTCTATCTGGCATTCGCGAGCGGTTCTGGTGAGTTCGCCCCGGTGCATCACGGCCAGCGCATCGCCTGCTCGGCCGGATTCGTAAATCGTGACGTTGTTGTCGCGTGCGGGCATCACGATGCGCGGGCAGTTTGCCGATACCTCACCGAGTGCGCCGGTGAAATTGCCGTCGCCACGTGCGGCCGCCAGCAGTTCGTCGTCATTGACCTTGGCCGGGTCCGCTCCTGCGTTCGACGATCCGCCGAATACGCTGCCACCGAGCCCTGAAGTGAACGTGGACAGTCCGCAGCCGGCCGACGCCCCCGCCGCCAGCACGAAGGCTAGCGCGATAGACCTACCGGCGCAGTTTCTGTCGTGAAACTTCTGAAGTGGCGGCATCATCCAATCCGATTGCGTCAAGGCATTCTCGCAGTGCTGTCTTGCCGCAGCGCGAGTTTCCGCGCTTCGACGCGGACCACCCAGACGAATACCCAACCCCCGACCTAGAATCATACGTAGCACTCTCGACAGGGACCGGCCAAGCGCGTAGCACCGTGCATCAACGACAATTCGCTAATCTCCTCGGCCGTGCCACCGAAGCCACAACGAGCCCAGAAGCCAATCCAGAGCGCCTTCCAATGCCGGCCGATCCCGCCAATGTCACGTCCTCCCGTGTGCTGCACAAGCCACGGCTCAAGGTGCTTCGCGCCGCCCCGCGCGGCTTTTGCGCCGGGGTGGAACGAGCCATCAAGATCGTAGAGCTTGCACTCGCCCGGCACGGCGCCCCCGTTTATGTGCGTCACGAGATCGTCCACAACAAATACGTGGTCGATCAACTGCGCGCCAAAGGTGCCGTTTTTGTGGAGGACCTCGCTGAGATCCCCGAAACTGATCAGCCGGTTATCTTTTCTGCTCACGGTGTTGCTAAATCGGTGCCATTGGCGGCCAAACTCCGCAATCTCAGGTCGATCGACGCCACCTGCCCGTTGGTGACGAAGGTTCACCGCCAGGCGGAGCACCAGCACGCCGCGGGACGGCATGTCTTGCTGATCGGCCATAAGGGGCACGTCGAGGTGATCGGCACGATGGGCCAGCTACCCGAGGGAGCGGTAACACTGGTCGAGACGGTTGCCGATGTGGATCGCTTGTCTCCGCCCGATCCGGCAGCACTCGCCTACGCCACTCAGACCACGCTCTCCGTCGACGACACGGCGGAAATCATAGCCGCCCTCCGTACCCGGTTTCCCGCCATTGTCGGCCCGGCCAAGGAAGACATCTGCTACGCCACGACCAACCGGCAAAGCGCGGTCAAGTCGATCGCGGCCCGCTGCGACGCTCTGATCGTGGTCGGGGCACCCAACAGTTCCAACTCCCAGAGACTGGTGGACGTCGCCCGAAGCGAAGGCTGCCATCGCGCGTTTCTGGTCCAGCGCGCCGCCGAACTCGACCCCGCGAGCCTCGATGGCATCGCGACGATCGGCATTACGGCCGGCGCTTCCGCGCCCGAAGAACTGGTCGAGGAGATTCTCGCCAGGATCGCCGGACGGTTCGACCTCGATGTCGAGGATGTGGTAACGGCGGTCGAGAACATCGCGTTCAATGTGCCGCGCGAACTGCGCGACGCGGCGGCGGGGTAACATGGCCGTCTACACGCAAGTTTCAGAGGAGGAGCTGGCCCGCTTCGTGACCGGTCATGGACTGGGCGAATTGCGGTCGTGCAAGGGTATCGCTGAAGGTGTCGAGAACACCAATTACCTCATCGAAACGGTCAAGGGTCGCTTCATCCTGACGCTCTACGAGAAGCGAGTGGCGCCCGAAAATCTGCCGTTCTATCTGGGCCTGATGGAGCATCTCGCTTCCAAGGGCATTGCCTGCCCGTTGCCCGTGCGCGACAGGGATGGCGAGCAGGTTGCCGAGCTTGCAGGCCGCGCCGCCGCCATCGTGACGTTCCTCGATGGCATATCCGCGCGCTTGCCGACGCCGCGTCAATGCGCACTGCTCGGCCAAACCCTGGCGCAGATGCATCTGGCAGGAAGCGACTATCCCCGAAAACTCGAGAATTCTCTCGGGCCGCAGGGCTGGGTCCAGCTCTACGACCGGTTCAAGCCGCGCGCCCACGAGGTGCTGCCGGATCTCCCGGCCGTCGTGGAGACGGAGTTCGCGGTCCTGTTGCCGAATTGGTCCACGGACCTGCCGAAGGGCGTCATCCACGCCGATCTCTTTCCCGATAACGTATTCTTTCTGGGCGACCGACTGTCGGGCGTGATCGATTTCTACTTCGCGTGCAACGATCTGCTCGCCTACGACATCGGGATCTGTCTCAACGCGTGGTGCTTCGACGTTTCACGCCGTTTCGATCGCGATAAGGCTGCCGCGCTGCTCGGTGGATATCAAAGCGTCCGGCGGTTGACCCCGGCCGAGGGACGGGCGATCCCGGTGCTCGCACGCGGCGCTGCCCTTCGCTTCTTGCTGACGCGCGCACATGATTGGATCGCAACGCCGAAGGACGCGATCGTCAAGCCGCACGATCCCGCCGATTATGTCGCGCGCATTCTCCAGCACCGGCAGATGACGCGGCCGGCCGACTATGGATTCGAGGACTAACGCATGTCGGACAGCACGCGTGAACGCCCCAGCATCGTGATCTACACCGACGGCGCGTGCTCTGGGAATCCTGGGCCGGGCGGATGGGGCGCAATCCTCATGTCGGGGGGGCATCGCAAGGAACTCAAAGGCGGCGAGGCCCACACCACCAACAATCGCATGGAGCTGATGGCCGTCATCTCAGCGCTCGAAGCACTCAAGAGCCCCTCGAGCGTAGAGCTGTGGACCGACAGCCAGTACGTCAAGAATGGCATCACCGCCTGGATTTTCGGCTGGAAGCGCAACGGCTGGAAGACCGCCGACAAGAAGCCGGTCAAGAACGCGGAGCTGTGGCAGCAACTCGATACCGCACGCGCCCGCCACAAAGTCGAATGGAAATGGGTGAAGGGTCACGCCGGTCATCCCGAGAACGAGCGCGCCGACGAGCTCGCCCGCGCCGGCATCGCCGAACTCCGCGCCGCGAAGAAAGAAGCCAAACAGGACGAGAAAGACAAGCTGCGCTGAATGCTTCGAAGGGGGCGGTCGGTAAAGCGGCTATTCCGGCTTCAGTCCTATCTTGGCGACGAGATCGCGGACCTGTTCGGACTCCCTCACGATGCGCTTGCCGAGTTCCTCCGGCGTTCCCGCGACGATTTCGAAACCGACCTTCTGCGCTTGCGCTCGCGCATCCGGCGCGTTCATGGCGGCCTGCGTCTCACTGACGAGCCGTGCCAGTATTTCCGGTGGCGTTCGAGCCGGAGCAAGCAATGCGCTGAACGTGTCGGCGACGAACTCGGGAAACCCTTGTTCGATCAGGTTGGGTATATCCGGCAGCGAGAACCAGCGCTTGGCCGAAGTGACCGCGAGCGCGGTGAGCTGGCCATCCCTGATCAGACCTTCGGCCGCGACCAGCGAAGTCGCCCCCAGATGGACCGAGTTGTCGAGAACGGCGAGCGTCGCGGGACCCGCGCCCCGAAACGGGACGTGCGCCATGTCGATATTGGCCACCAGCTT
>CANJPN010000446.1 GCA_947475855.1 Bradyrhizobiaceae bacterium | reverse complement strand
TTATGATGCCATCATCGACGCCGCCTGCCATGCCTGGCAACGCTTGATCAACGAGCACGGTCGATTGATGTCCCTGTGCTCTTATCCCTGGATCATCGAGTGCGTCAGTTCATAGGCGGGACGGTATGACTCTACTCCGAGATCGACTTCGCGCGGTCGATGATGGCCTTGGGGGTCTGGTAGACGCGTTCCAGGAGCTGCTTGATCTGTTCGCCGCCGCGGTGCTGCACCTCGATGCCCAACTTCTCGGCTTCGGCGAGGTAGGCCGGATCCTTGAGGGATTTTTCGAAGGCGTCACGCAGCAGTTTGGTGCGCTCGGGCGGCAGATCGGGCGGGCCGACGAACGGCCGGCCGAACTCCTGTGGTGCCAGCAGGAACTCCCAGACCTGGCGGTCTTCCGGCGTTTTTGCGTGCTCCATGATCAAGGGAACGTCGGGTAACTCGGGATGCTTTGCGAGCCCCATCTGGAAGACGATGTTGATCTTCTTGTCGCGCAGCCAATCGCCTTTGCGCATTTTCACGAAGGTCCATCCGATGCCGCAGAAACCCTGCGTTTCCTGGCGCTCCATGGCGAGCAGCATCTCGGTCGAGCCGGGATAGCCGAGCACGACCTTGAATTTCGTGCCGTTGAGTTTGTTGGCGGCGCGAGAGAACACGACCTCGGACGCCTCCGCGCCGGTGCCGCCGACGATCACTTCGTGCTGCATGGCTTCGGCGAGCGTCTTGGCGGGTGCCGTGTGCCACAGAATGCACGTGGTCGCCTCGACGTTGGCGGTGCCGAGCCAAGTGAGCTTGAGCGTGTCGAAGCGCGCGTTCTTGTTGCCGAGCAAAGGTTCGAGCGCGAACGTTCGGCTGGTCGTGGCGAGGACCGTGCCGTCGCGCGGGGCGTTGGCGACGAGGTGGTTGATCACGGTGAGGCCGCCGGCGCCGGGCATGTGCTGGACGATGACGACGGGATTGCCGGGTAGATGGCGGCCCATCACGCGCGTGAGTGCCTGCGCGTACAGGCTCGAGCTGCCGCCAGGTGAAAAACCGACAAGGATCGAGATCTGTTTGCCTTTGAAGATTTCGGCGCCTGCATCCTGAGCTGTGGCGGGTAGTGTGCTCGCAGCAATGGCAAGTGTGCTTGCGATTGCAGCGCGAAGTGCGGCCATGAGGTTCCTCCAGCTTTTGTTGGTGCGATCCTGACCTCCGCGGGCGCACCGATCAAGCGGGAAGCGGTGCGGGTTGCGGAGGATGTTAGCGGCACCTAATAGTTTGCTGCACCAAGCCATCCCCGTACCCTCACCATCGAGGGGAGGGAGAAGCGTGCCACTGCGGACGAGGAGCGATACGTGACCCAGAACAGCCAGCTTGCAAATCCGGTGAAGGCGAGGCTGGAAGCGGGGGATGTGGCGCTGGGGATGCCGGTGCGGCTCGGCCGGTCTGCCGACATCGTGCGGATCGCGCGGGCGACGGGGCACGATTTCATATTCATCGACGTGCAGCATGCGATCTTCAATCTCGAGACGATAGCCAATCTCTGCAATGTGGCACTGGCGCTCGGTATCGCGCCGCTGGTTCGGGTGCGGGGCGTGAACGATCCCGATGTGTCGATGCTGCTCGACAACGGCGCGACAGGTATCGTTTTTCCGGATGTAAACACGGCGGAGGAAGCGCGGCGCGGCGTCGATCTTTGCAAGTTCCCGCCGATAGGCAAGCGGTCGGTGGGCGCGAGCTTTCCGCAGTACGACTGCAAGGGCGTGCCGCTGTCGCAGTGCGTGCCGGAAATCAACGCGCAGACGCTGGTCGTTGTCATGATCGAGACGCTGGAAGGCTTGCTGAACGCGGAGGCGATCGCGAAGGTCGATGGGGTCGACGTGCTGCACGTCGGCTCGAACGACCTGCTGGCCAACATGGGCAAGCCTGGAGAGTTCGACGATCCGGAGATCGTCGCGGCGCAGGATCACGTGATCCGGGTGGCGCGGGCCAACGGGAAGTACGCGGGGTGCGGCGGCAATCGCGACGTCGAGCGGCAGGTGGCCGCGATCAAGCGTGGTGCCAAGTTCGTGACGACGCAGAGCGACATCGGGTTCCTCATGCCGGCGGCGTCGGCGTGGACGAGCGGCGTCAGGCGCGGGCTTTCTTCGAGCTAGATGTTTGGGTGGGACGCCTGATGCCGGATGTCATCCCGGTGCTCGTCACCGGGATCCGCTTCGACGCGCACCGAACGCTCCGTGGCACGATGGGTCCCGGCAACAAGTGCCGGGACGACAGGAGCGGGCGAAATCTGGTCCAGGTGTCTTAGGCAGCGAGCGCCGTCGCGATGCTCTCGAACATGGCGCGGCCGTCGCTGCCGCCGAGGGCGGATTCGTAGAGGCGTTCGGGATGGGGCATCATGCCGAGGATGCAGCCGGTTTCGCTGACGATGCCGGCGATGTTGGCGAGCGCGCCGTTCGGATTTGCAGCGGCGGTTACGGCGCCCTTTTCGTCGCAATAGCGGAAGGCGACGCGGCCTTCGCCTTCGAGGCGGGCCAGCGTCTCGGGGTCGGTGAAGTAGTTGCCATCGCCGTGCGCGACGGGAACGCGGATCACGTCGCCTTTCGTGTAACGCGAGGTGAACATGGTGTCGGCGCGTTCGACTTTCAGGTGTACGTCACGGCAGACGAATTTGAGAGATGCGTTGCGCATGAGGACGCCGGGCAGAAGGCCCGACTCGCACAGGATCTGGAAGCCGTTGCAGATGCCGAGCACCGACGTGCCGGCCTTGGCCTTGGCAATCACGTCGCGCATGACGGGCGAGTGAGCCGCCATCGCGCCGCAGCGGAGATAGTCGCCGTAGGAGAAGCCGCCGGGCAGGACGATCAGGTCGGACGCGGGCACGTCGTGGTCGCCGTGCCAGATCATGGCCGGTGCTTTGCCCGTGATGCGCTCGATCGCAGTCTTGACGTCGCGATCGCAGTTGGAGCCGGGGAAGACGATGACGGAGGTGCGCATGGGTTCAGACCGGGGCCTCTGCTAGATCCAGCCGACGTTCTATCCGATCTACACGAGTTTCGAGATTGCCCAGACGATCATATATGTTGGAAATGTCCCGCTGGATGGCGTTCATGTGGCCGCGCATAGCCGCCATTTCCTCGCGGACGCCGCGTACATCGTGGCGCACCAGGGTCACGTCTTCCTGAACCTTCTTCAGGACCTCGAAAATCAACTCGTTCGTGACTTCGGCCATGAAGATTGGCCCCTTCCTCTTCCGATCGCGTCGTGGCAGCCGCGTATCGACGACGAGAACAAATATAGTACGCGACGAGTTGGAACGTCAAGTCTGGCGCTAGGCCCATCCGGTAGAGCGCAGGAGTGCTTTGCTAGTTTATAGGAACAGAAAGAATGAGGGATGACGAACGCGGTCATCGGAGCAGGATCGCGAGTGCCGCCGCGATGGCTGCCAGCAACGGAATGCCGATGAAGATCGCGGCTTTGATGGCGAGGAAGCGCATGGCTTTGGCTGCTTCCTCCCGGTCTCGAGCGGTCTGATGCTGCGGGTCGCTGGGCGCAGCGTCCGGCATCTTCAGCCGACGAGTTCGTAGCTGTAGTTCTCGATGACGGTGTTGGCCAACAGGTCCTTGCACATCTTGTCGACGGCGGCCTTGGCCTTCGCTTCATCGGTCTCGTTCAGGTCTACTTCGATGTATTTGCCCTGGCGCACGTCGCCGACGCCCGAGAAGCCGAGCGAGGCGAGCGCGCCTTCGATGGCTTTGCCCTGCGGATCGAGCACGCCGTTCTTCAAGGTGATTTTGATGCGAGCTTTCATATTGAATGCGCGAATGGCCAATGGCGAATTGGCGAGTGGGGGATGTGCGCAAGCCATCCCCACCATTCGCCACTCGCCACTCCCCACTCGCCCTTTCTTAGTTCGGTTTGCCGCCGTTGGACGTGACGAGAACCGGGCCGGCACCGCGGGGGCGCGGGGTTTCGGTCAGCACGCCGAGGCGACGCGCGACTTCCTGATAGGCCTCCAGCACGCCGCCGAGATCGCGGCGGAAGCGGTCCTTGTCGAGCTTATTGCCCGATGCGATGTCCCACAGACGGCAGCAGTCCGGGCTGATTTCGTCGGCCAGCACGATGCGAACCTGCTGGTCGTTGTCCCAGAGGCGGCCGAACTCGACCTTGAAGTCGACGAGGCGGATGCCGATGCCGAGGAACAAGCCGACAAGGAAGTCGTTGATGCGGAGCGCGAGGCTCATCAGCTCGTCGATTTCCTGAGGTGTCGCCCAGCCGAACGCGGTGATGTGCTCTTCGGATACCAACGGGTCGTTCAGCTTGTCGTTCTTGTAGTAGTACTCGATGATCGAGCGCGGCAGAGCCGAGCCTTCCTCGAGACCCAAACGCGTGGACAGCGAGCCGGCCGCAACGTTGCGCACCACCACCTCGAGTGGAATGATCTCGACTTCACGGATCAACTGCTCGCGCATGTTGAGACGCTTGATGAAGTGCGTGGGAACGCCGATCTCGCCGAGCTTGACGAAGATGTACTCGGAGATGCGATTGTTCAGCGCGCCCTTGCCGTCGATCAGCGCATGCTTCTTCGCATTGAACGCGGTGGCGTCGTCCTTGAAGTGCTGGATGAGCGTGCCGGGTTCTGGACCTTCGTACAGAACCTTGGCCTTGCCCTCGTAAATGCGACGACGCTTGTTCATTTGCGCTAGTCCTTTGATCGGTCGACTGCCGTTCTATAGAGAGAGCTGCCGTGAATACCGCCCGCGGCCTTGAGCGGAGACAGTGAGACGCGCCCTCCGCGAGCACGTCCTGACGTCGAGGCCGGTGGGAAATACGAGGGGACACTAGCCGAACGAGGGTGGCGAGACAATGTTAACAGCGCTAGGGAAGCCCAGCGTGGCAAACGGTCATGGCGTGGCTGCAATGCAGTTCGCGCAAGGCCCTTGCCGTAAACGTTTTGCATATGGAACATAGCCTTAATCGGAAGTGCAACGGCAACCTGAGATGGAGACAATCATGGCTGGCTTAGATGACCGGGAGAAGGGCTTCGAGAAAAAGTTCGCGCATGACGCGGACTTGAAATTCAAGGCAGAATCGCGCCGGAACAAAATGCTGGCGGAGTGGGCTGGCGGCCTGATGGGCATGTCGGCCGCCGAGGTCGAAGACTACATCAAGGCGGTCCGCAAGGCGGATCTCGCAGAGAAAGGCGATGCCGACGTTATTCGTAAAGTTATGAAGGACTTGGGCGACAAGAACGTCAAGGTCGCAGAGGCGGAAGTGGTCAAGAAGATGCACGAATTCCTGGCGGCCGCCGTGCAGCAGATCGAGGGCGCGCCCAAGAGCTGAATGCAGCTTCTGGTGCGAAATCGGCGACATGCGGGTGCCGGTCTGCCACATCGTGGCGGGCCGGCACCATTTTTTGCGGCCTAGTGCGTAATAGGGGGTACCTTCATCGCACAGCACTTCTTGTACTTGAGGCCCGAGCCGCAGGGGCAGGGATCGTTGCGGCCGATCTTCTGGACGCGAATGGGTACGGATTTCGGATAGACCCGTTTCGGATCGCGCC